>JANOXW010000524.1:0-9378 GCA_031418635.1 Acidobacteriota bacterium | reverse complement strand
CGCTCGGTAAATTGGCGGATTCGGTGCGGCGCAAAAAACACGGGCGGACGACTTATTACAACGTCAACCGGCATTTTAATCATACGAATATCTGCGTTGCGGACTGCAAATTTTGCGGGTTTTACAAACGTGCAAGGCAGGAAGGAGCTTACACGCATTCGATTGACGAAGGCATCGAGATTGCGCGAAGTGCGGTTGCCGAAGGCGCGACCGAACTGCATATTGTCGGCGGTTTGAACTCGAAATTGCCGTTCGAGTATTACACCGATTTGTTTTCGTCTTTGAAACGCGAATTTCCGCGTTTGCATTTGAAGGCGTTGACGATGGTCGAACTCGATTTCTTTGCCAGATTTTACAAAATGTCGGACGAAGAAGTGATCGAAAAACTGAAAGCGGCGGGAATGGATTCGTGTCCGGGCGGCGGCGCGGAGATTTTTGCCGAACCAACTCGTTCGCGGATTTGCGACCATAAATGCGATGGCGAAAGATGGCTGGAACTTGCGGGAAAAGTCCATAAAGCGGGTTTGAAAACCAATGCAACGATGCTTTACGGGCATATCGAAACCATCGAAGACCGCGTTGACCATTTTATAAAGTTGCGCGAACAACAGGACAAAACGGGCGGTTTTCAATGCTTTATTCCGCTCGCGTTTTATCCGCCGGGAACTGCGCTTTCGTCGTTGCCGGGACCTGATGCGATTGATAATTTGAAGACGATTGCCGTGTCGCGTCTGATGATTGACAACTTCGACAATATCAAAGCGTATTGGGTGATGCTCGGCAAACAAACGGCACAAACCGCGCTCCATTTCGGCGCAAACGACGTTGACGGCACAATCACCGACGGCGGCGAATTGACGCACAGTTACGCCGACGAAGGCGAAGTTAAAATGTCGCGGGCAGAAATTATCACGATGATCGAAAACGCCGGTTTTGAAGCGGTTGAGCGCGATACGGTTTATAATCGTGTGGAAAGAGCAACGGTTTAAGGAGAAAATATGAGTATTGCTTTAACAGATAGTTTTGCTCCAACTTTTATTCCAAAAAGAACAAAATTGGTGCGTTTGCATTTTGAATTTGAAGATGAACCGAACAAAATGACTCCTGATGAGTTTTGGGAATTTTGCAGTAAAAACCGCAAATTACGCGCCGAACTGACCAAAGAAGGAGAAGTGATAATTATGCCGCCGACAGGTTTTGAAACGAGTGATAGAAATGCCGAAATCATAACCCAATTAAGAGTTTGGGCGAAAAAAGACAGAAACGGAAAAGTTACGGATTCTAACGGCGGCTTTATTTTACCGAATGGCGCGACATATGCACCAGATGCTTCTTGGACTGACAAAAAACGGCTTAAACAATTCTCTGCCGTAGAACTCCAAAAATTTTTGCCATTGTGTCCTGATTTTGTGATTGAACTTCGTTCCGCGTCCGACAGTTTGAAGGATTTACGGGAAAAAATGGAAGAATACATCGAAAACGGCGCACGGCTTGGTTGGCTAATTGATCCGAAAAATAAACGAGTTTATGTTTATCGTCCAAATTCGGAAGTAGAAATTTTGAAAAATCCTACAACTACTTCGGGCGAAGATGTCTTAAAAGATTTTGAGCTAGATTTGACGGAAATTTGGTAAACCTGCGGAACGGAAATTTTGGAGAACAATTTATGAGCGCAATACCAAAAAGAAAAATAATGCCCGAAGAATATTTGGAAACGGAACGCAAAGCCGAATATAAAAGTGAGTATTTTGACGGCGAGATTTTTGCGATGGCTGGCGCAAAGCGCAACCACAATAAAGTTGCAACCAATGTTAGCGGTTTAATTTGGCAACATCTCAAAGGCAAAGATTGTGAAAGCTACGCCAACGATATGCGCGTCTTTGTGCCGAAAACGGGACTTTACACTTATCCTGATGTTGTCGTTGTGTGCGGCGAACCACAGTTTCAAGATAAGGTTTTCGATACGCTTTTGAATCCGACTCTGCTTATCGAAGTATTGAGCGAATCAACCGAAAGTTATGACCGAGGCAAAAATTTTCAGCATTATCGAAGCATCGAAAATTTGCAGGAATATGTTTTGGTTTCGCAAGACGAGGCGCGAATCGAAAAATATCTGAAACAAGGCGACGGCTTTTGGGTTTTGTCCGAAGCCTTTGGCTTAGGTGCGAAGATCAAACTCGATTCGATTGATTGCGATTTAGATTTGAACGAAGTTTTCGATAAAGTGAATTTTTCCGATGAATAATGCCCGCCAAAATCTAATCAGTATCTTACAAAATGCTCACGCGGGAGAACTGGCGGCGGCGTATGCTTATCGCGGACATTGGAAATCGCTCAAAGAATCAGCCGAAAAAACCGAAATCAAAAAAATCGAGGCGGAAGAATGGGCGCATCGGGAAAATGTGGCGCGTTGGTTGGCGAAATTGGACGCGAAACCGCGACGAATTCGGGAAGCGATTTTTTGGACAATCGGGCGCAGTTTGGGAGTTTTGTGTTATGTTTCGGGTTGGTTTTTGCCGATGTATTTTGCCGGCAGACTCGAAAGCCAAAACATCTTGGAATACGAAGAAGCCGCGCAGTTTGCCAGCGAAATGAAGATGAAAGAGTGTGTCGCAGAAATGCTCGAAATGTCAAAGAAAGAAGCTGAACACGAGATATTTTTTAGTCGGACGGTTGCCAATCATCGTCTTTTGCCGGTAACGAAGAAATTTTTTCGGTGGAGCTAATTTGATTTTGGATTTTAGATTTTGGATTTTGGATTTGCTAACTTTGAACTTTCAATCATTATTTTTTAAGAATTGAAAACCACAAATTATTTATGAAAATAGCCACAAAGAGGCACAAAAAACACAAAAACAAATTCTTTTTTGAGATTTTTGTGCCTCTTTGTGGCTATTCTAAAATTCTTCTTAATGCCGAAAAAACGTAGTAAATTTCAAACTAAACTCGAATATTATGCGATGCGCGGAATCGTCGGCGCAATCGGTTTGTTTCCGTTAAAAACCTCGATGAATGTTGGCAAAAACATCGGTTATGCCATCGGTTCGTTGATTCCGAAACTCAAAAAAACAGGTCGTCGCAATTTGGAGATTGCTTTGCCCGAACTTTCCGACGACGAAAAAGAAAAGATTCTGCGCGGCACGTTTGAAAGTCTTGGGCGGCATCTCGGTTTTGTTTCGCACTTTCGGAAATTTGAGCGCGAAGATATTCATAGATTAGTCGAGGTCGTCGGTAAAGAACATTTTGACAAAGCGCACGAATCGGGGCGCGGGATTTTGTTTTTTACGGGACATTTCGGCAGTTGGGAAGTCTTTAATCTGTTGCCGCCGGCGTTTGGTTATGGGATGAATATTTTGGTGCGCCGCATAGATAATTCGCTGGTGGAAAACTTCGTAGATAACTTACGGACACGATTCGGCAGCATAACTTTGGACAAAACAAAATCGGCGCGACAAATGTTTCGCGTATTGGAAAACGGCGAATTGCTGGGCATTTTGGCAGATTTGAACGCACAAGAAAAAGAAGGTGTATTTGTAGATTTTTTCGGCGTTCCCGCTTCGACAACGATAAGCATTGCCAAATTAGCTCTAAAAACAAACGCCGTCGTTTTGCCGGCGTTTGCCGTTTGGAACGAAGCAAAGCAAAAATATGTCGTCCATCTCGAACCACCGATTGATTACGAAAAAACGGAAAATGCCGAAGCGGATATAAAAATTCTCACGCAAAATATCACCAACCTTGTTGAAAAATACGTCCGTCAATTTCCCGAACAATGGCTGTGGATTCACAAGCGTTGGAACACGCGCCCGCAAGGTCAACCGAATTTATACAAGTGAATTTGATTTTTAATTTTTGTTTTTGTGCGCTTGACTGAAAAATTTTCGATAATTTGCACTTTCAAAATTTTATCACCGCGCACGAGACTATCTACAATTTTCATATCTGCTTCACTGACGCGCCCGAAAACCGTGTAGCCGCCATCGAGATGCGGTTGTGGCGAATGCGTTACAAACCATTGTGAACCGCCCGTGTCTTTGCCCGAAAGTGCCATTCCGACTGCGCCGCGACTGTATGGAACAGTGTTCATTTCATCGCGGATTTCCCAACCCGGTCCGCCGTTGCCGTCGCCGCGTGGATCGCCGTCTTGCATCACGAAATTTGGCACGACACGGTGAATCGCCAAGCCGTTAAAATAACCTGATTTCGCCAATTTGATAAAATTATCAACCGTCAAAGGCGCGTCTTCGGGCAGAAATTCGATGGTAAAAGTTCCTTTTTCGGTGGTTAAAACTGCCTTCGCACTTTTGCGCGAAACGGCACGAATGAAATCGGCATTTGTATTTAAGATTTGTCCGAGTTTTGTGCCGAAAGCGGGCGCGTAAGGCAAAACCGATGTTTGCTTTTTCGCCACCACATTTTCTAAAAGCGTTGGAATTTCGGGCGAATCTTTTTCCAAGCCTTCTGTTTTAAGAAGTTGAAATGCCTTTTTGCGAACCAAATAATCAGGCGCGTTCAAAGCAATAAGCAATGTTTCGACTGATTCTTTTTTGTCGAGTTTGAAAAGTGCGTCGAGGATGGCAAGTTGCGCGTCGTTGTAATTTTTATCGGTCAACAGCGATTTGGCAAAAGCCTGTTTCAAGGCTTCGACATTTTCTTTGTTAGCGGGTTGTTCGCTCATAATTTCGGCAATTGCGGCACGGACGAATAAATCTTGTTCGATTTCCAAAAACGGGCGAAAAAAGTTTGAAGTATTGTCCGATTTGAACGTGGCAAACGCTCTGAACAAATCGGGAACAGCAAACCTCGTTTTGTCCGCCGCTTTTGTTTTCGCATTGGAATTTGACCATTCGCCGATTAAAAGGACAAGCAGAAGTCGCGTTTGCGATTTAAGCAAATCGTTTTCCTTGTTCGTTTCGAGATTGGCGATTTCGCCGAGAGCCTGAAACACGGCAGAAGTTGTTCGCCAATCGTCGCCAAAAACTTTTTCAGGTGCGTCAGCTATCGAACTGAGATAAACTTTCGGCGCAATTCGCACCAACGCAATTTCAGTTTCGGACGAACTAAACTTGTCCATTTTACGAAAATCAATCAAAAACTTAGTCGCTTTTTCATCGCTCGTATTTGGCAAAACCCTGCCTAATGTCGTCGCAATCTCAAGCAATTCGCTTTTCTCAGACGGATTGGCAAATTTCGATTTTTTGTAATCAGCTAATAATTTCTTCGCGCGTTCCAGCAATTTATCGGCGGCTTTGGCATTTTTCAAACTTCCAACGGCGCGAATTGCCGAAACGCGAACACGCGAATCTTTGTCTGCAACAGCCGCTTTGAGTAGAATATTAAATGATTCCTTGTCTTCCGCCGCGCCCAATCCACGCGCCGCGTTTGCCCGCGCAATCGGTTCTTTATCGGTTAAAAGCATTGTGCGGAATTTGGCGTTGGCATTTTTGGCGCGAAGACGCGACAAAGTGTTGGCGGCATCGGCACGGATTCTGCCGTCCAAACTTGTTAAAAACTTGGCGACGACAATATCGGTTTCTTCTGATTTTGCTCGCAAAGTCGCCGTTATGCCAAGCAAAACAACATCACGATTTTGTTGGTTGTCGCGTTGCAGTTCAAATTCCAAATTGTCCAAAATCGCTTTGCCGATGTCTTTTGCTTTTTCGTCTTTGGCATTTGCCGCCGCGATTTTTCCCGCTGCTTCGATGGCACGGGCGCGAATTTCGTCCGCGTTTTTCGTGTCTTGCAAAACTTTTAAAATCGCGTCTGCGCTTTTAATTGATTCGATTTCGCCAAGCGCAAACGCCGCTATTGCGCGGACTTCCGTGCTTGCGTCTTTTTCCAAAAGATTTGTCAGCGCGACATTGGCACGTTCATCGCCAATGCGTCCCGCACAGAGCGCGGCACGTTTTCGAATATTTGCATCAGTGCTTTTCAACAAATCTTCCAAAGTTTTGTCGAAACGTAATTCGTCTTCGGCTTTGACGATTTGCACCAAAACATTGGTCGGAATTTGCGCGAAAATTTGGATTGAAAGATAAAGGGCGAAACAAATGATTAGTATTTTTTTCATTGATTGGATTTTTTAAGAAACTTTTAGAATCTCTTTGGAAACCTTTTTTTGACCACGAAACACACTAAATTCACGAAAAATAAAACAAAAGCAAAATGATTTTTTCTCTTTTTCGTATAATTCGTGTGTTTCGTGGTCAAAATCTTGAGTTTTCAAACAGTTTGCCAAGTTAGCGTGAAAGCAGGCGGAAAATTTTTTATGACGAGTTGGCTTTTTTTCGCTTTGCCGTAGCGTTTTTCCATATATTCGCGCAGTTTTATCGCCGACGGCATATAATAGCCGTGCGCGTATTGAATGGTGCGGAAAAGACAGCCTTCTGCCATAAATTTATCAATTTCGCGCAAAATGGTGTCGCCGATTTCGTTTGGAAGCGAAACAAACGGCAGACACGAGATAATATAACCGACTTTGCCAAGATTCGTTTTTTGATGAAGCGAGAACACTTCGCAAGCGTTGCCTTGTATGATTTTGAGGTCGGGAAACTTTTTTTTCAGCGATTTGACCAAATCTTTATCGAGTTCGATGCCGAGATATGATTCTTTATTTGGCACGATTTCCTGTAAAAATTTCGTGATTGCGCCCGTGCCGACACCGAGTTCTAAAATAATTGCATCCTTATTCGGTCTAATGTTCTGCATCATCTTTTGAGCTAGTTCGGGCGACGACGGCGCAATCGCACCGACATTGAGCGGATTTTTTAGAAATGCTTGGAGAAACTGAATGTTTTCGTTCATCAAGAAATTATTTAGCCGAGACCGACGTTGACACTTCACTGTTTGAACTTTGTGTTATATCGCTGACGCTAAGTTTATAATCACAACCCTCATTTTGGCAATAGCGGAAAGTGCCATCTTTCTTGGTCGTCTTTTCGAGGATAAACGGCGCGTTGCATTTCGGACAAATCTCAGCTACGGGTTTGTCCCAATAAACCGCGTCGCATTTCGGATAATTCGAGCAACCGTAAAAGACTTTGCCGCGCCGCGACTTTTTGACAACGATTTCGCCTTTGCAACCCGCTTTCGGGCAGGCAATTCCTGTCGTTTCGCGTTTGACGTAATCGCATTTCGGGTAATTTGAACAAGAGATAAATTCGCCAAAACGTCCTGTCCGCTGAACGAGTTTCGCACCGTCTTTCGGACAAATTTCGTCGAGTTCGACGGGCGGCGCAACCTTGATTGTTTCACCGCTTTTTTTATCAATTTTGCGAATATTTTTGCATTCAGGATAACCAGTGCAACCGTAAAACGCACCGAATCGTCCGCGCTTCAAAGCCATATCTTTACCGCACAATTCGCAAACAGGAATTTCTTCGGAGTTTTCAGAAGTTTCAGCGTCGTTTTCGGATTTTCCATTTTCCACTTTTCGTTTTCCACTTTCCACTTCACGAGTCGTTTTACATTCGGGATATGTCGCACACGCCAAAAATTTGCCGAAACGTCCGAATTTTATAACCATTCCCGCGCCACAGTTTTCGCAAATTTCATCGGTTGGAATCGCTTGCTTTTTGACGTTTTTGATGTTTTCGGTGGCATCAGCCAGGTCTTTGGAGAATTTACCGTAAAAGACGCGCATCGCGTCGCGCCAATTGAGTTTGCCGTCTTCAATTTTGTCAAGATTTTCTTCCATTTGCGCCGTATAAGCGGGATTGAAAAGTTCCTCGAAATTTGCTACGAGTAAATCGTTGACGGTTGTTCCAAGTCCGGTTGGGTGAAATCTGCTTTCGATTTTTTCGACGTATTCGCGGTCTTGAATGGTCGTCATAATGGCGGCGTAAGTCGAAGGTCTGCCGACACCTTTTTCTTCCAGAGCCTTAACCAAAGTCGCTTCCGAATAACGCGGCGGTGGTTCGGTAAAATGCTGTTCGGGCGTGATTTTGTTGAGTTTTAAGTTCTCGCCTTTTTCAACTTTCGGCAAGGTGCGTTCCGCTTCGTCGTCATCCTCTTCCGTTTTTTCGTCGCGTCCTTCCTGATAAACCTTCAAAAATCCGTCGAATTTCAAAACTGAACCAGTCGAGCGAAATGTAAATCTTCCCGCCTTGATGTCAATCGTCGTTTGGTCAAAAACGGCGGGCGACATTTGCGATGCAACCATTCTTTGCCAAATCAGCCGATAAAGTTTGTGTTCGTCGGCATTCAAATATGATTTCAGACTTTCGGGCGTGCGATTAACGTCCGTCGGGCGAATCGCTTCGTGCGCGTCCTGCGCTCCTTTTTTTGATTTGTAATAATTCGGCTTTTCGGGCAAATAATTATTGCCGTATTCCGCGCCGACAAAATCGCGCGTTTCATTTAAAGCCGTATCGGAAACGCGAATCGAATCCGAACGCATATAAGTTATCAAACCAACCGCACCTTCTTTGCCAATTTCCACGCCTTCGTAAAGTTTTTGCGCGACAATCATTGTCTTTTTCACTGAAAAGCCGAACTTCCGTGCCGCTTCCTGTTGCAATTTGGAAGTAATAAACGGCGGTGTCGGATTGCGCTTTCGTTCTTTGGTCGTAACCGAATCAACAATAAACTGTTCTTTTTCAGCTTCGGAGACGATTGCTTTTGATTCTTTTTCGTCTTTGAGATGAACTTCCGATTTCTTTACATCTTGGTCAAACGCGCCCGTCTTGAGCGTTTTATCTTCGATTTTATAAAGCCGCGCATCAAAATTCGGCGGTAATTTTGCGGTCAGATTAGCGATAATTGTCCAATATTCGGTCTGCTTAAATGCTTCGATTTCGCGTTCACGGTCAACCACCATCCGCACCGCGACGGTTTGCACTCGTCCTGCGCTCAATCTACCGCCAATCGTTTTCCACAAAATCGGCGAAACTTTATAACCGACCAATCTATCTAAAACGCGCCGCGCTTGTTGTGCGTCAACTAAATCCTGATTGACCTGTTTCGGTTCTTTAAAAGCATCCTTAATCGCAGTTTTCGTGATTTCATTAAACATCACGCGAAACACGGGTTTTGCGGGACGTTTCGGCACAATTTCTTCGGCAAGATGTTGGCAAATCGCTTCGCCTTCGCGGTCAGGGTCAGCCGCTAAATAAATCGTTTCCGCCGCTTTTGCCGCTTTTTTGAGGTCGGACACAACTTTTTTATTGTTACGCTTTTTTTTATCAGGAATCACTTCATACGTCGGCTCGAAATTATTTTCGATGTCCACACCGAGTTCTTTCGACGGCAAATCTTTGATATGCCCAATCGAAGCGAGGACTAAGTAATCACTTCCGAGATATTTGTTGATGGTTTTCGCCTTTGCGGGCGATTCGACGATAACTAAATTTTTTGCCATTTTCTTAAAAAAAGATGTCA
>JANOXW010000523.1:0-6460 GCA_031418635.1 Acidobacteriota bacterium | reverse complement strand
AAAACGCAAGTGCTGTTGGCGGCGATTTTTGTAAAAATAAGCGTTGCCGAAGCAATATCCATCTGCGATGCTTCATCCAATACGACAAAATCAAACCATTCTTTGAGCGTGGCTTTTGCTCTAGGCGGATTCTTTTCTCCGGCGATTGCCAAATTATGAAGTTGTTGCGGCAAAATACCGACGATGCTGATTTCAGTCGGCAACTGTAATTCGTCGCGCAAAGCATTGATTTCTTCGGACGGATTGTATCTGTCTAAAGAGATTTGTTTCAATGTTGGGTTATTCTTTGAGATTTTGTCTGAAATACTGTTGCGCTCACTGTGGACGCGATAAATTTTATATTTTTCCGCCGATAAAATTTGCGCCAAATCTTTTTCCGCGCCGAGCAAGACATTATCAATAGCTGTATTTGTGTTTGCCGTGATGAGAAGTCTTAAAGGCTTTTTATTTTCCAGCGCGTCTAAAACCGCACCTAAAATAATTGTTCGTAGAGTCTGACTTTTGCCCGTTCCGGGTGGACCCCAAATTATCGAAAAACGTCTTGCGAGCGCGTCCTCCCACGCCCACCATTGCGAATCGTTCAAATTTCGACGCGCTTTTTCAATTACGGATTCGAGATTTTTCCTTATTTTTTTGACATCACGATTAGTTTTTTGCGCGTGAATTTTTTGCGTTTCCCACAAAATTTCCGAAGCATAAGTTACCGGCGATTTCCCAATCGGGTAATTTGGCGGCAAACCAAGTGCTTCCAGCGTCCTAGAATCGGGAACAGCGTTTGGTGGATAAGCGATGTCTTTAAGCGTTAGTTTTAATTTGCTCGTCAGAAATTCGTCGTGAACTTTATCGAGTATGACATTTTTAGAAAAATCAAGGCGTTTTTCGGAGTCCTCGTGATTTCGCGTTTCATTTTCGAGTTCAGAAATAACGCACTTATAACTACCGCGCAACGCAATCAAGCGATTCGGGCGATCAATTGCTTCGACGGAAACTTCCACCCATTTAAGTGATTCAAAAGTCGCGCCTCTTTTCTTTTTTGCTAGTTCGTGTAAATCCGTTCCTTCTCTGATATACGAAAATGGCGGCTCGTCTAAAAAACCTTGTCTTGGTTCAAACGAATCTTGTGAAGTCTGCTTTAGTTCGGGCGAGAGAGCAAAGGGAAAATCGTTCGGTCGAGCATTGATTTCGTGCGAGCCTTCGCGCAGTTTGTAGATAAAAAGATTTTCATTATCTACTAATTCGCGCCCGATTGACTGACTTAAAAGTCTGATGACAACTTGTCGCTCATCGCCGTTTAATCTTTTCGTTAGACGCGCCGATTTAGTCGTCGCTTCACGCTCGTGCGGCGGCATCGAGCGGATTGTGTGCAAGTCGAGACTTTTTAGCGCGGCGTTCAGTTCAGTAAATTCAAACCACATCTGGCTTTGCGGCGCGATTCTCTTGCCGATGCCTTTCCGCAGCGCAAAAACGTCCGGCGCGGATTGGCGCGATAGAACATTTTTTAAATCCGTTTCTAAGCGATTGGCGATCAAGTTTAGCGCATAAACTTTTTTCTGACTCGACTCTTGAATAATGGTTTGTTTATCGTGCCAAGTTGTTCGCTGTCCGGTCTTTTTATTGACAGTATCTAATCTCTGCCACCATTCATGAATACGTTCGGCGGGCAGTAAATCGCTCATTGGTTCGTGATATAACGGATGAACAATTGGCGCAACGAGCGTTTCCGGCTTGTAGGTTTTGACCACATCGAGCAGCGAATAATGATGCCGAACGGGAAGGGCGATGACATTGTTGATAACGGTTGAAACAATCGTTATCGGCGATCTTCTGGTCGCATCGTCCGCGTGTTGCAGAAGTTCCGGCGGCGGAAAAAGCCACGCCAGACTTTTCAAATCAGCGTCGGTTAAGATATGCGTCAAATGTCTGCCTATTAAACGAACGAGATGTTTGCGCTGTGCTTCGTCCCACAGGTAAATTTGATAAGTGCTGTAAATGTGTTCTTCCTTATCAGGATTCTTTGACGGTTTCTTTCGCCTGCCGTCCGCGACATCTTTTTCATCTTGCGCTCTGACTTCCGCCAAAATCTTTTTCAGATGCCGCAAAAATTTCAAAAACTCGTCGCGCTCGCGTTCCAAACTACGCTGGTCAATCAAGAAAACTTCATCTTCTTTAGCTTTTTGCGTCCACGCTTTTTCATTCTGCTCAAGCGTCGAGCCAAACGGCAATGGTTCGCGCCAAAATGCCCGAACACCAATAGCGGCAGTTATCGCGCTACTCAAATCGTAATCAAGAAAAAGGTAAATGTGCAGATTTGGAAAGCGCGGCATCAGCGCGTCGCCGCCCGAACGCGGAATGACAAACGTCGAAGATTTCCGCAAAGCGTCGGCGCGATGCGGGAAAATTGTTCGCTTGGCGCGGAGACTTTGATGTTCTTCAAAAATAGCCGATGCCGGATCGGTGTCAGCGAGAGTTTCAAGCGTTTTCACATCAAGACTTGTCAGATGTTTCGTCGCGCCACGCGACAATCCGACGACTTGCGAAAGATGTGCATTTCGTTCAGCGGTCGGATAACATTGGCGCGGATCGTTATCAACATTGCCATCTTTATCAATCCACGGATAGCCAAGAAATTCACAGCCTTTACAGCGAAAATCAACGTGCCAACTTAAATCTTCCCAATTCTGCGCGAGCATCGCCGGAAGTTGTTCGGTTAAAATTCTCCGCAAAGGCGCGGCGAAAACTTCAAACGGCGCAATTTCCAAATCCTCTTCCAAAACCGAAAACATTTCGGCAGCAGTCGGCGCGTAAAATTTCTTACGCCATTCGGTCATTTGTTTGATGAGATTCGACCCTTCGTGCGAACCTGCCCAAATCGCCGGACCCGCGATGACGACGAATCGGTCATTCAAATTATTTTCAATTAGCCAAGCCGCCAGCGTCATCGAATAATAAACGACTTCGGCAAAATAATGCGCTCCGGGTTCGCTCGTTAGTTTTATATCAATCACACGCAGCCGCAACCGATTATCATTCTCGGCTAACCGCTCTGTTTTACCATCCGGCAAAACGGCTAATTGATAAGCATCATTTTGAGTTATAAATTTTTCGCCAATTGAGTTGAGCGCAGGCAAAATCTGAACAATATCGGGTTGAGTATCTCCGATGCTGACAAGGTTGTTGAAATAATCCTTAAATTCACCAATGCCGAGTGCGTTTCTAAAAGTCACGGTGTCCGCCGCATATTTGCCTTCAACAACAAATTGAAATTCTTTGACCGTCGGCAGTTTTTCAAGCAAATCAATTTTAGCCGGACGCTTCCCTTCGAAATCGGAACTAACGTGAACATTCGCGTCGCCGAAAACGTCTTTTAGTTCGCTGACTTTTTCAGATTGCCAATCATAACCGGCATCCCCAACCAATCCAAGACCCGCACGATTTTCCTGAGCCGGCGGTAATTTATGAAATGCCCGATCAGTTTTGTTATACAAAGACAAGACAAATTGCTTTTCACAACCGTTTCGCAAAAATAATGACAATGATTTTTTGGTGAAGCGTGGCATAATAATTCGATGGTTTTCAGTTAACAGTAAGATAAATCTAAATTGCAAATTCGGCAACTACGGGCGTGTGGTCTGACGGACGTTCCCAAGTTCGCGGTTCTTTATCAATCCAACAGCCGACACATTTTTCCGCCAAACTCACCGAAGTCCAAATGTGGTCAATTCGCAAACCTTGATTTTTCGGAAACGCACCTTCACGGTAATTCCACCACGAAAATTCTTGCAAATCGGGATGGATTTGGCGGAAAACGTCAGTAAAACCCCATTGTTTGACGTGGTGCATAGCGGCGCGTTCGGGTTTTGAAAAATGCAGTTTGCCTGTCCATTGTTTGACACTCCAAACGTCCAATTCTTCCGGCGCGACATTAAAATCGCCGCACAATAAAACGTCAGAATTTTTATCGCAAGTTTCATCAAAAAGTTTGCGTAATTTTTGCAACCAATTGAGTTTGAAAGTAAATTTATCCGTCCAAAGTTCCGTGCCGTTTGGAATGTAAGTGTTGACAATGCGAATGTTATTAACTGTTGCCGCAATCAAACGCTTCGGCGCATCTGCATCATCGTCAGGAAAATTATACTGCACATTTTCTAGCGGAAAACGCGACAAAATCGCTACGCCGTTGTAAGATTTTTGTCCCATAAACGCCGCGTGATAGCCAAAATCTTTAATAGCTTCGAGCGGAAATTTCTCGTCAACACATTTCGTTTCTTGCAAACAAACAACGTCCGTTTTTGTATCCGTAATCCATTTCAAAACGGCTTCCAGACGAATAGCGATTGAATTGACATTCCAAGTTGCGATTTTCATACATTTCTTATGTAACACAGTAAATAAGCGTAGCACCAAACAGAAAGGAAAAAGGCGAAATTAATTGAAAATATCGAGGCTTTATTATATCAGCAGATCGTAAAGAATAACTATGGTGGATTCGTCTAGGAACAAAATAAAGGACAAATGAGGTAATAAGCATAAACCACCCCAAAACCTTGAAAACCTGAGGACATTTGGAAAAATCCGAATATAAAATCAATCCCGCCGCCGGTATCATTCGGATTGTTATTTCGGCATAATTTATAAAATTAGTGCTACCTGCCTTTCTTAAAATCTCCCTTGCTTTTTTCGGTGCAAAAAGCATAAAGAAGCCAGCACCGATTAAGAATATTCCGAAAGCGATTACTGTCCATTTTGCGACTGTTACCATCATAATATTTGTAATTTTAAGATTTTCAGAACACACTTTTCAATAACCTTTTTAAGAATATATCTGTAAGCAGGTTATTTTTTTATCTGCGAGTTTCGTTCATAAAAAATTCCGTCCGCAAAGCCTTGAATCGTTTTGTCTTTTTCGGTTAAATCAAGTCGTTTTTGCGTCAAAAGACAATAATTTTCGTCTGCTTCGATTGCTGTAAAGTTGCGATTTAATTTTTTTGCAACAGCCGCAGTCGTTCCGCTTCCGGCAAATGGATCTAAAATCAAATTATTTTCATTTGAACTTGCGAGAATAATTTTCGCTAAAAGTTTTTCCGGCTTTTGCGTCGGATGCGTCGTGTTTTCGGGCATTGACCAAAACGGCACAGTCAAATCCGTCCATAAATTCGACGGCGCGGTCAGCCGAAAATTTCCTTCGTCTGATGCAATCCAATCTTTCGGTTTGCCGTTTTCTTTGTATGGCGCAACGACTTTGCGCTTTATTTTAACGGCTTCAGCGTTGAAAACAAAATCGTCGGAAACGGTGAAAAACCAAATATCTTCCGCCGCGTTTTTCCAATTTTTTAATGCGCCGCGACCTTTTTCGCGTTCCCAAGTGATGCGGTTTTGCAACTCGAAATACTTCAAACCGACGCGCTGAATCGCGCTTGCCGAACGCCAATCGCCGCAAATATAAATTGATGCAGTCGGTTTTAATAATTTAACCGTTTGCGCCAACCACGAATCAAGCCAAATTTCATATTCGTCCAATGAAGTTTGCCGAAATGAATTTGTGCCGAAATTTTTTGTCAGATTATACGGCGGATCAGCAAAGAGCAAATCGAATGTTTTCTCAGGCAGTTTTTGCAAAATCTCGAAAGCATCCCCGCAGATTATTTGGTTGTGACAATTTTGTAAATCGTCTTTGGCGTAAATCAAACGCTTTTGATAGGTTTCAATTTCTTGCGCGGATAATTCAAGTGTGCGGTTGCGCGGTGCGCGATTTTTTTTTGATAAATTTTCGGCAATTATCTGCTTTTTCATAGAACTTCGGTTAATCGGAAAGCAAAAGTAAGGCGAGAAGCGTGGCGCGTTTTGGAATATCGTCAATCAAAATATATTCTTTGAGCGTGTGTGCGCCGTTGCCCGCAATGCCTAAACCGTCTAAAACAGGAATGCCTAACGCGCCGACAAAATTTCCGTCCGACGCGCCGCCGACTTGAGTTTCGCCTAATTCATAATCAAAACTTTCGGCAATTTCTCGCGCCTTTTCGTAAAGTTTGACGACGCTTGCGGTTCTTTCCAGCGGCGGACGATTGATTGCGCCCAAGATTTCGAGTTTGACGCGCTCATCGAAAGATTTTAGATTTCTGATTTCATTTTCGATTCTTTCCGCTTCGTTCATTGACGTAAAACGCACGTCAATCGAGCATTCCGCTTCGGCAGGCACGACGTTTGAAGTTGTTCCGCCGTTGATTGTGCCGACGGTTACGGTTGTGCCGACGGCAAAATCGTTAAGCGCGTGAAGTTTTTCGATTTGCCGCGAGATTTCTAAAATTGCCGACGCGCCTTTTTCGGGTTCGAGTCCAGCGTGGGCGGGAATTCCGTGAGTTTTGAGCGTGAACATTCCCGTTCCTTTTCTGCCTGTTTTGACTTTGCCGTTTGCCGAAGGTTCAAACACCAAGCAAAATTCGGCTTTTTCGGCTTCGCGTTC
>JANOXW010000522.1:0-1566 GCA_031418635.1 Acidobacteriota bacterium | reverse complement strand
GCAACCACACAATTAAAACCGGCATTGATTTGCGCCCGTTTCTGTCGAACAACTTTAATCCGGGTTCTTCCCGCGGCGATTTTCGCTTTACCGGACTTTACACAAATTTCGGATTGGCTGATTTGTTGCTTGGTCTGATCGCGCAGGACACGCGCGGCATCGGCGACGCAGAGCGCGGACGACAACAAAAATCTTACGGTTTTTATGGGCAGGACGATTGGAAAGTCAACCGCCGTCTGACATTAAATTTTGGTTTGCGCTACGACTTAAATCCGCCGCTCACCGAAGTCAACAACCGTCTCTCGAATTTTGACGTGCAAACGCGAACTATTATCATCGCCGGTCAAAACGGTTTGGGCAAAGAAGTTTATCAAACCGACAAGAACAATTTCGCACCACGCGTCGGTTTTGCGTGGCAGCCGTTCAACGA
The DNA here is from genome assembly GCA_031418635.1 of Acidobacteriota bacterium. Lineage (GTDB taxonomy): Bacteria > Acidobacteriota > Blastocatellia > Pyrinomonadales > Pyrinomonadaceae. Next base: position 1,136 of record JANOXW010000522.1, on the reverse strand, counting down.
TCAAAAAACGGTCATTCGGGGCGGTTACGGCATTTATTATGATTTGCCGATTGTCGGCAATGAACTCGGCGGCGTTTTCGGCAACCCACCGTTTCGTAGCATCAACACTTTCAACGGTACTCTGACTAATCCGATTAGCCTCAACGACCCGTTTCCGACACCATTGCTCGGAGCCAGCACGCTCTCGCCGACCGGCGTGCAGCGCGATTTGAAAACGAGTTATTTGCAGAATTTCAGTTTCGGCGTGCAGCGCGAAATTTTCAAAGATACAGTTATCGAAGTTGCTTATGTCGGCAATAAAGGCACGCATTTAATTCGCAACCGAAACATCAATCAAGCCGTTTTAGGAACGGGTTCGATAGCTTCGCGTCGCCCTTTTCTAGGCTTTGGCAACATCTCGTTCCGCGAATCTTCCGCTAGTTCGACGTATCATTCACTGCAAGCGCGGGGTGAAAAAAGATTTGCCCGCGGCTTTACGTTTCTCGCCTCTTACACTTGGTCAAAAGCGATTGACGATTCTTCCGGTGTTCCGAGCAGCACGGCGACCAGCAATAATCCGCAGAATAGTTTCAATTTGCAAGCCGAACGCGGATTATCCGAATTCGACCTGCGCCACCGCTTTGTGGCGAGTTTTATTTATGAGTTGCCGTTCGGCAAAGGAAAATCTTTTTTGCAAAACGGCATCGCCAGCCACATCTTCGGTAATTTTGAAATCGCCGGTATCGTCGCCGGGCAAACCGGACGACCGTTCACGCCACGCATCAGCAGTGACCGCAGTAACACCGGACAACTACAAGACCGCCCGAATCTCATCGGCAACCCGAATTTGAGCAATCCGGACCCGGCGTTGTATTTCAACACCGCCGCCTTTGCAATTCCGGCAGCCGGAACATTCGGCAACGCCGGACGCAACATCTTAACCGGACCCGGTTTCAGCAACACCGATTTGGCAGTCGTCAAACGCATCGGCTTCGGCGAAATAAAACAACTCGAACTTCGTGCGGAGTTTTTTAATTTATTTAATCGCCCGAACTTCGATTTACCTAACGCTATCGCCGATTCGGCACAGTTCGGACGTATCTTCTCAGCAGGACCGGCGCGACAGATTCAGTTCGGTCTAAAATTCACATTTTGAA
>JANOXW010000521.1:0-1832 GCA_031418635.1 Acidobacteriota bacterium | reverse complement strand
ATATTATTAACCATTTACCATTAACCATTTACGAAAAGATTTCGTATAATCGAAATATGAAATTCTTACACATCTCCGACGTGCATCTCGGTTGCACACGCTATCAATTGGCTGAAAGTCCGCGCGATTTTTTTGATGCGTGGATTGACGTTTTACAGAAATACGCCATTGGCGAAAAGGTTGATTTTGTCTTGATGTGCGGCGATTTTTTTCACAAACGCAACGTGCCGCCCGAAACGATGAACTACGCTTTTGCAGGTTTGAGTCTGTTAAAAGACGCGGGTATTCCGATTGTTTCGATTGAAGGCAATCACGATCAAAAAGCTAACGACACCGACCACAGTTGGCTGAATTCATTGGCGAAATGGAATTTGTTGCATTTGCTTGAGCCGAAAAATGTTGAAGGGAAAATCACGCTCTCGGCTTGGGATGAAGAAAACGGAGTCGGCGGATTTATTGACATTGGCAATGCGCGGATTTTCGGTTCGAGTTGGTATGGCGCGTCGGCAAATTGGGCGATTCCGATGTTGACCGCCGCGATAAAAGAGCATCGGCGCGACGGTGCGTTTCATATTTTGCTGCTCCACACCGACGTTGAAGGTCATCAAACGCATCCGATTCCCGCGCTGTCGTTGGCAAATCTGAAAGAATTGAAATCAGTAACCGATTATGTCGGACTCGGACATACGCACAAGTCTTACGAGATAGATAATTGGGCGTTTAATCCGGGTTCGTTGGAAGTTACGAGCATTGACGAATACCGCGAAACCCGTGGCGCGTTTTTGGTCGAGGTTGGGGATGATTTGCAAGTTTCCGCCAGACACATTACAGATTATCAACAACGTCCGTTTCAACGGCTGACGTTTGACGTTTCGGGTTACGCGGAAACGAAAGACATTACCGAAAGCGTTTTGGAAAAGGTCAAACGCGAAGCGCGAATTGCCGAAGAACATTCGCCGCAACCGATTATCGAAATAACTTTGCGCGGACATCTCGGCTTTCCGAATTCGCTTTTGGAAACAAATAAAATCCGCGAAGAAGCGCAAAAATTAACCGACGCGCTGCATATTCGCTTGAAAAATCACACTGCGCCGATTGAATACGCAGTCGCGGCAGATGTCGGCGCAGACATCTCGCGTGAACAATTAGAACGCCGCGTGGTCGAAGATTTGATTATTCGGGACAATCGCTACAAAGTCCGCGCCGAAGAAATGGCAGATGCCGTCATCGGCGCAAAACGCCTCGCTTTGAGCGACGAAACGCCCGACAAGATTGTTGATTTTATTGCACTTAAAATAGTCTAAAGTCCAAAGTCCAAAGCCCAAAGTTAAAGAGCGAACTTGACTTTGGGCTTTAGACTTGGGACTTTGGACTTAGAGAATTATGTCCGAAGCCTTAGAAAAAGTTAGCGGCATCAAGCATTTGCCGTTGTTTCCGTTGCCGTTGGTGTTGTTGCCGAATGAGTTGTTGCCGCTGCACATTTTTGAGCCGCGCTATCAGCAATTGCTCAAAGATGTCGCGCTCGATACGAAAATGTTCGGCGTGTCATTCTTTGAACCGCAAGAGGAGTTTAGCGAAAAACCGCTAACGGGAAGCATCGGTTGCGTCGCCGAAGTGCGCGAAGTCCAAGCCTTGCCCGACGAACGCTCAAATGTCCTGACTATCGGCATTATTCGTTATTATTTGATTGATTATATTGACGCGGGCGAACCGTATTTGGTCGGCGATGTCGAATTTTTTGAAGACGACGAGGAAGACGAACAACTTTTGAATCCGTTAGCCGACGAAGTTTTCGTGCTTTTCAGACGAATCGCCAAAGCCGCGCACAAACT
>JANOXW010000520.1:0-5316 GCA_031418635.1 Acidobacteriota bacterium | reverse complement strand
TTACCTTTCTTGGGGTTCTTAATTGGTTTAAGCAGGCGGATTTACCATTCTTTCACCGCCACTGTAAATTTTTCATAAGGGTAAGGTTATCACCAAATAAGATAATTAAGCAGGCAAGCAAAAGTATTGTAATATAATAACAATATGAATGTGCCAAATAAATTTATCAAAACTTTGTCGGATAAAGACTATCATAAACTGGTCGAGAATTATCAAACATCGAAGAACTTTCGAGTTCGTTCCCGCGCACACGCGATATTACTTTCTTATCAAAAGTATTCAATTGATGAAATCGCGGCGATTTGTGGGGTTCATCGAACGGCGGTCAGTCGGTGGCTAGATTGGTGGAATGAATTGGGGTTAGAAGGTTTAGCTGATGGGCAAAAAAGTGGTCGTCCACCGATATTAACTTTGCTAGAGCAAGAAAAAGCCGTTGAAATAGGGTTGAAAAATCCAAAGTTTCTGCACCGTCAATTGGGCGAGATTAAGCAAGCAATGGGCAAAGAAATCAGCCCTTGGACGCTCAAAAGATTGGTCAAAAAAAAAGACTACATTTGGAAACGAATCAAGTTAGGATTGTGGAAGAAGACCGATGAGGACGAGAAAGAGTTTGCGAGGCAAGATTTAGCAAAATTGACCGCCAAAGCTGACAAAGGATTGATAGATTTGGTTTATTTTGACCAATCAGGCTTTAATTTATGGGCAAAAGTAGCCTATGCGTGGCAAAAATGCGGCGAGCGCATCGCTTCTTCCGGTCTCGAAAGGCAAGTCCCAAAATGTGTTGGGATTGATGTGGCATCGGTGTCAAAAGTTTACTTCGTTTGTTTTTGAAGGGGCAACCGATTCAAATGTGGTCATTGGTTATTTTGACATCATTGCCAAAAGTATTGGACGCGAAACGTGGAAAGTCTTGGATAATGCGCCAATTCATCGGAGCGAAGAATTTGAGGAAAAGATTGAGGAGTGGGCAAAACGAGGGTTAAAAATCTATTACTTGCCAACCTATTATCCAAGTTTAAACAAGATAGAAATGTTATGGGAAAAGATAAAATATGATTGGCTCAATTGGGACGCATACAGTTCCTATAAAAACTTGTGCGAAGAACTCGATAAAGTTCTCGCTCAAATCGGCTCAAAATATTACATTACTTTTGCTTAGGTGCTTATTAGAGCAATTTTTAAGTTTTCTGGTATTTATCATTTTCAGGATTAACCTTTTCATAATGCCGATTTAATTTTTCTCTGGCGGTTTCTATCGAAAATTGCCAGTTGATTTTAACCTCTTTTTCGCTTCTCTCTTTGATAATTGCCAAGACTTCTTTTTCTAACTCTGCCTTACTTGGAATCCGCCGATCCAAACAAAGTCGGGAAATGGCTGAAAATTCTATTTCTATCATATTCAACCAACTGGCTGACTTTGGAGTATGAACGAACTCAAAAAGCTGACTCAAACGAAACGCTTCTTCCGCCTCAAAAACTTCGTAAAATGAACTGGCATTGTGCGTATTCAGATTGTCCAAAATAACAATTATCTTCTCTGCTTCGGGATACATTGCCGCGATGCGCTGAAAATGCAAAGCAAATTCGATTTTTCGCCGTTGGTCAAAAACATCGGCTATCCGCTTGCCCGTCAATGGTTCAATCGTTGCCAACAAACTACACGACCCCAACTTTTCATAACTATAATGCTCTTTGGCGATTCCACCTTCTTTCATCGGAACACCTTTGACAAGCTCGCCAATCAAGAAGCAAGGTCGCTCGTCATAACAAAGAACTGGTCGTAAAACATTATAAGGAAGGCGATAAAGCCACAAAATACGCTCCATCCGAGCGAGAAATTCAGCCGTCAATTTGCCGATACACCACGTTTGTTTTAAGTGCGGCTTTAACTCGTTTTTTTTAGTAATTCCCGCACTTTGCTCCGTGAAATAGTTTCTACCAATTTTAACTCAACTGCTTTATCCGCCAACAGTTGCAAACTCCATTTCGCTCTCCCATCTGGCGTATCTGAACAAGCTAAAGCCGTTACTTTGGCACATTGTTCACCACTAAAAACAATTGGACGACCACTTCTCGGTAAATCACTCAAAAACTGTAAGCCATTTTCCACATACTTCTGACACCAAATTGAAACTGTATAATAGTCAACCCCCAATAACTCTGCCACCTTCTGAAAAGTCGCTCCTTGATCTAATTGTAAGAGACCTATTGCTCGGCGTATAACTCTCGCTTTGGCTTGACCTTTGTTCAAAAGTTCGGTCAAATACTTTTTGTCTGATTCGGTTAATTTTAGATGTTGTTTCTTCATATATCTAATAAACAACTAAAGCACTAGAAAACTTAAAAATTGCTCTACTTACGCTTGTTAATTCATTACTGATATCTTTGAGATGGGATAAATCGGTAATATTAACTTCTTCGAGCCATTCTCGAACGGAAGCGGCAGAAAGTCGATTGTTTTTATTCCGTTGATTCACATTATTCTGTTATCTTTTTCTAAATACAGGACAAAAGTAACGTAAGTTGTTTGAATCGTTGCTTTTGTCTAAAATTAGCGGTTAATTGGCAAAAGCAGTTTCGTAAAGTTTCAAAGCCGAGTCGAAAGATGCTTTTTTCCAAGTTCCCGTGTTTCTTTGTTTTCAATGGCTTGGATTGCATTTGAAGTTCGCCTGCCAGCATCGCCCAACTTACCGCTATCGTCAATAATGACAACAATTTCACGATTCTTTCGATTTCCGTCAGAGGCATCTCTTGAAGCCGAAAGCCGCGCGTTTTCAACCTTCCGAACAAAGTTTCGATTTTCCATCTTTCCCCATATTCGAGCAATATCTTGCCGCTTTGTTCCGATGCAATAACCAACACCTTATCGCCGTCCGCCTTGCGACAAACCGCCACAAAGACTGACTGATTCCACAACTTTCGCTTTCCGCGCAACTCAATTCGTGCGCCTATCTTCAATCTGCGGCATAACTCGGATGCCCTCATTAACTCACCACGCGCATTCGTCATTTGATGATTCGCCTTAATTCTGAGCCGATATGAAATCTTATTTTCGATCAAATATTTGAGCCAATCTTTTGAACAAAATTCACGGTCGGCGGTGACAAATCTGCTACTTTCCACTCCAAATTCATCCACAAACTTCTGTAAAATCGCTTTTCTCTCTAAATTATCCGAACTACCTTTCTTATCTGAAACCGTCCAAAACAACGGTATCGAAACACCTTTGTAAGTTATCCAAAGCATCAAAACATTGACCCATGGCTTCCCAAATTGCCACTCGCTGCGGTCAATCGCAATCGTATATAACGGCTCTATCTTCAACAATCGCAATACGACTTGTGCTATCTCAACCTGCTTCAGAGAAAAAAACGCAAAAATCTTTGCAAGCCTTTATAATTGGAAGCAATCTTCGCCCGCCCGGCAAAAACACACGCAATCTTCGCCACATTAACCGTCTGCACTTGAAACAATGCCACTAAAAAACGTGCCAAGAACTTGATTCGACACCGATTCCAAGTTAAATTTTGAGCAAGTATTTGCTCTAACGAGTAAATATCCATTGAGTTGAAACTCTCCTTTTTCAAATTTGCAAGATTTAAACAAGTAGATTTCAACTCAATACTTAACCTTGTGTGCAACTTAAAGTTTAGTGTTCCAAAAAGCTAAATACTTGTAAAATAAAAGTGACAAAACCTATTTTTACAGGAGTTTAACTTAATGGAACGAGATATTTTTATCATTTCTGTCTATTGTTTGGTAGTCGAGATTATGCAAATTATTGAAAAAACACATAAATTTCGCAAAAAAGGCTTTCCGCCTAAATTGACTGATGCCGAAGTCATCACCATTGAAATCTGTGGCGAGTTTTTCAAACTGCACGAAGATACTGAGATTTACAACTATTTCAAACGTCATTATTTGCACTATTTTCCTAATTTACCGGAGCGCACTACTTTTGTCCGTCAATCGGCTAACTTGTGGCAAGCTAAACTGTTATGCCAATCTTTGATTGTCCGAATGGCTGACCAACAAGACGACCAAATCCAATCAATTGACACAATGCCGTTGCCCGTTTGCACTTACACACGCGGCGGTTTCCGCGATAAACGCTTTCCAACGGTCGCTGAATTCGGTCATTGTGCCGCCAAGAAAATGGATTATTACGGCTTCAAACTCGGTTTGCGAATTTCCAAAATTGGAATGATTACGCATTTTCCACTGCTCTCAGCCCGCACGCACGATGTTCATCATTTGGGTAGTTTGATTGAAGGCTTTGCCGGAACAGTTCCGGCGGACAAAGGATTTATTGACGAATATCAGCAAAGTTTGTGGCAAGAAATACAACAAACACAGGTAGTTACGCCAACTCGAAAGAATATGCAAAGTTCGCCTGAACAAGCTAAATTAGTCAAGCGAACCAAATATTGGCGCAAATTAGTGGAAACCGTTAATTCACAATTAAGCGAAAGATTTCAAATAACAAAGATTAAAGTCAAAGATTTATGGCATTATCAAAATCGAATCTTTAGAAAAATAATGAGTCATACCGTCGCAGTCTTTTTGAATATGCAAATCGGCAATAAACCGCTTCAGTTAGCTCTTTTGAATGATTTTTAAGTTGCACACAGGGTTATGTTATTCGTTCAGACAACGGAAAATGGTTAACCTCTGACTCCGATCCCACGAATAAATCAAAAAATCTGCAAAAGATTTTTCTTTGTATCAACCGGGAAACTATCGAGTTTCTTCACGGGGCGAAGATTCGCGGAGGTCCGGCGGGACGCAGACCATATGCCGCATTGCTTCGTCATAAAGCATCAGACACGAAGTTTGTAGCTGTAGCAATTCACTTACGCGCCGGCTTTCCGGATTTCTTAAATGAGGATGACGCAGCCTTTCGGAAACAAGAAGCAGAAGCACTTGCTCGTTGGCTTCAGGGGCAATCGGAAACTGAAAACCCATCTTTTCCAAAACCGGATTCGGATAAAATTGTCGTGCTTGGCGATTTTAATGCTGAGTTTAATGACCCTAATCAATCACTCAATCCTTTGAGAGAAGGGGAACTTTCAAATTGGATGTGGAACAACCCAAAACCGGATGGAGTTCACCGGGAAACGGCAATTGATGACCGTTATGTGATTGATTTTATAATGCTATCCCCGGCACTAAAAATTGAACCGCCTCCAACTATTTACGCTTGGGATTATGATTCTAGTCTCGGCGGTGCGACCAAGTTCCATGAGGAAGTTAACGGCTCAAATAATTTGAAGAACTACAAAGTTTCTGACCATCGCCTGGTCTTTGTTGTTCTGG
>JANOXW010000519.1:0-5976 GCA_031418635.1 Acidobacteriota bacterium | reverse complement strand
TCGTGTCCGAAAGACATCAATTCGGCAACATCGGCTTTTTCATCGTCTTCCATCAGCGCAAAAAGTTCTTGCGCCCGGTCTTCGTCCATTTCACCAAGCACGTCAACCGCGTCGTCGGGCGACATTTCTTCCAACAGATCGGCGGCGCGTTCGCTTTCCATCACTTCCAAAATCCGCGCCTGATTTTCGGTTGACATCTCTTCCAAAGTATCGGCGGCGATTTCGTCGTCGAGAGATTCGACGATTTCCGTGCGATGAATCGGCGACAATCTTTCGGCAAGTTGCGCGATTTCAACCGGATGAAGCCGTGAAAGTTTATCTTTTGAGGATTTTAATTTAACCGCGACGCTCGATTTGTCGGTCGCCAAATAACCGACATCAGCCCAATCGAGAACTTCGACAATCCGATTACTGCCGTAAAAACCGGCGGGCATCAAACGGCGCAAAAATCCGCGCAGGCTGACATCCGCGCCCGTTACGCGCCATTCACCTGCGACTTCGATAATCTGCACATCGTTGACGCGCACGACACGCTTGCCGTCAACGTCAATCAGTTGATTGTCCAACACATCTTTTGCCAGCAAAACTTCGCCCGTCCGCCTTGTGAAAGGTCGCAAATCAAGCACTTCGGAATTCATTTTCGCGCCCGTTTCAGTGAGCGTCGAAAATTGCGTACGCGGCATAAAAAAATTGCGTCGCCGATAACGCGCCACGAGTCCGAGAACGGGCGGATAATCTTCCTCGCCATAACGCACGATGACATCTTTTATCGCGGCAATTTTTTCGCCTTCGGCATCGAAAATCGGACGACCAAGAATTTGCGACAGATATAACATTACTTAAAGATAAACGATGTTCGTCAAAGGTTGAAGTGCAGAAGAAATTTAGCCGCGCATTTTTAAGAACAGCATTCTTTGCATCTCAAAAAAAACATTTACAATGATCTCGGCAAAAAGTTATAATCACATCAGTTGGAATCAAAAAATAACTATAACTGCAATCAAACTTTCAGACATTTCTGTCATTTTAATCTTAAAAAATATGTTTTCAAAAAAAAATCTTTTTATTTGTTTTGCGCTTTTGGCGTGTTCGATAAACTTTTATTCGCAAACTTATATCAGCGGACAAGTCGTTGATGTTGTTGACGGCAGAACTTTACTTATTGAAACAGCGAGAAACGCGCAAGTTACATTTCGCCTTCAACATATCGAAGTGCCGGAAGCAGAACAACCGCTTGCCGAAATCGTCAAGCGTCATTTAGGCGAACTCGCGCTTGGAAAAACGGTAAATATTCGCTCAAACGGCTTTTCAAGCGGCATTATTGTCGGGCAGGTTTTGTTGAAAGATGTGGATTTGAGCCAACAAATGTTGCGCGACGGCGCGGCTTGGTTTTACTACGACGGCGCAGAGAATTTAGAGAATTACAAAGCCGTAGAAGCGACGGCAAAGGCGGAAAAACTAGGTGTTTGGGGAATTGAAGGTATGAAACCGGCGTGGGCATTTCGCAAAGATAAAGAAATTGCCGTGCAGAAGAAGTTGGAAGACGTGCAAAAAGCGAATGAGCCGAAAATTGAAAAGCAAATGACGGAAAAACCGAAGCCGAATAATGCTCAACCGACCAAAAATAGCTCTGATTCGGTCTTGGATTTCAGCAATTTAGACCCGAATTTGGTGCTTGAATTCGACAGCGCGACCAAAGAAGGTTATGTTAGTTCGCCAATGCAAAGTTTTATCGTTTCCGACGATTCCAACGCGGTTGAAGTGTTACTCGGTTTCGGTTATGAATTTGTCGGAAACACGCTTCCGAAAAATGTCGAGAATTTCGGAATTGCCGTCGGTTCGCAGGTTGTTGGTGCAGATTTTTTACGCGCCAACGAGGTTACGATTTTTACCGATGACGGCAAAAAACTAAAACTAGGCAAACCGAAAACAAGATTGACAGTTCAAAATGGAAAGAATATCGAGGTTTTATTTTATAAAATCGAACGCGCCGAACTCGTAAAATTGGCGGCAAACAGCAAATCTTCATTTAAAATCGGCAAATATCAGCGGACTGTGGAAAGACCGACATTGAATATAATCAATATTTTGCTACGCTCAAAAAACTAATTGAAAAATAAAAAATTGGACTTTCGCAAAAAAACGGAACGCCGTCGTCCCGACGGCGTTACAAGTCTTGCCTAAACACCAAAATTAACACAAGATAGCTTTTTGATTTTGACTTTGCCAAAATCAAAAAGCTATCTTGTGTTTTGTTGTTCAATGAGCGAATTTATCAAAAAAAAAGAAGAAATGTCCAATTTACCAATCGGCATTTTTGACAGCGGCGTTGGTGGCTTAACGGTTTATCGCGCTTTGCATAATCGTCTGCCGAATGAGCATTTTATTTATCTCGGCGACACGGCGCGTGTGCCTTACGGGACGAAATCGTTGGCGACGGTGGAACGCTACGCGATTGAAAATTCGCAGTTTTTGGCTTCGCGTGGTATCAAACTTCTCGTTGTTGCCTGCAACACAGCTTCTGCGTTGGCTTTGCCGGCGATTCGCCAGGCGGTTGGTATTGATGTCGTCGGCGTTATCGGACCGGGCGCGAGAAAAGCCGTTGAAATCGTTACAGAAAATGAAAGTCCGAAAATCGGCGTGATTGCAACGGAAGCCACTGTTTCGAGCAACGCTTACGCCGATGCTATCAAAAATACCAATCACAAAGTCGAAATTATTCAAACGGCTTGCCCTTTGTTTGTGTCATTAGCGGAAGAAAATTGGACAAACGAGCCGGAAACATATTCAATCGCCCAAAAATATCTACAACAAATCGTTGACGGAAATGTTGACGTGCTGGTTTTGGGTTGCACGCATTACCCGATTTTGCGCGATGTGATTCAGCAAATCGTCGGCGAAAATGTTAAACTCATTGATTCGGGCGAAGCAACCGCCGAAGAAGTCGGGAAAATGCTGAATGAAAAAGGTTTGGCAAACCCGCAAAAAGTTAAAGGCAATCGCCGTTTGTGCGACGATTTAGACCATTTTTACGTTACGGACGCGGCGGAGAGATTTGCCCGCGTCTCCGAAAGATTTTTGGGTGTAAAACCCACGAAACTCGAAGCTATCGAAGTTTTCGGACAGGATAAATTGAAAGGGCAAAAGTGAAAAAGTGAAAAAGTGAAAAAGTAGATTGACGAAATTCAACTAGCTTTTTCACTCTTTCACTTTTGCCCTTTTTCACTTTTTTATGAGTTATACAAGAATTGACGATAGAACATACGATCAAATCAGACCAATCAAAATCACGCCGAATTTTGCGCCTTACGCGGAAGGTTCGGCACTCATCGAAGTCGGCAACACAAAAGTTATTTGCACGGCAACTGTCGAGGAAAAAGTCCCGTTTTTTTTGCGAAACAAAGGAACAGGTTGGGTAACGGCGGAATACTCGATGTTGCCAAGGGCGACGCACACACGCACCAACCGCGAAACGATGCGTCCGTCGGGCAGAACGCAGGAGATTCAACGGCTTATCGGACGAAGCCTTCGCGCCGTGGTTGATATGAAACTTTTGGGTGAACGTCAGATTTTTATTGACTGCGATGTTTTGCAAGCCGACGGTGGAACGCGCTGTGCGTCTATCACGGGCGCGTGTGTCGCGGTGGCTTTAGCAGTAAAAAGTATGTTACAGCAAGGCAAAATCAAGAAAAATCCGATCATCAGCGAAGTCGCGGCGGTCAGCGTCGGAATGGTTGAGAACACCGCGTTGCTCGATTTATGTTATGCCGAAGATTCCACCGCCGAAGTTGATATGAACATCGTTTGCACGGGAAGCGGAAAATTCATCGAAATTCAAGGCACGGCGGAACGTGAACCTTTCACCCGCGAACAGATGAACGAAATGCTCGAACTCGCCGAAAAAGGCATCAACCAACTTTTCACGATTCAGCGTTACGCGCTGAACGAATAAATTTTCATTAGCAATTACGGTTTTACAGAGTTTTGTTTGAGAAATTGTATTTGTTTGAGTTTGACATCAATTCTGCCAATGGTCGAATTGATTTGTGAACGGACGGGAATGCGGCGCGAATCGTCCGTAATCCAAATAATCATACTGCCGTCTTTTTCAATCAAACGGTTTGTGCCGAAAACTTCGGGTTCGACGCGAAAACACCACGTTTTTCCTAATATAGTTTTTTGTCGTTCGCGGGCAGTAACGCGGACAGGAATTTTATAAACCAAGCCCGAATCCGTGATATTTAATTCAAAAGTTTTGCCGACAGAAAGCGGCAAACTTCGCAACATATAGATTCCCGTAACTAAATCTTGCGTGTCTTTTTCAATCGGCGTGGCAACTGAGCGTGGCGGACGCGCCACATCTTGCGGGTCGGTTTCGATGTAGATAACTTTTTTGTCCCTGTAATCAAAAATGGCTTGGCTGTCGCGCACACGGTCGTCTTGTTCGTCGTGTTTGACGGTTTTTAGAATCTGAAATTTTTCACCATCAACGGTTGATTCGATGGTTTGATAAAATTTGAAACGGAATAGTTTGATGAGCGTTCCTTTTGATTTTGCTTCAGATTTGACTAAGTAGTTTTTGCTGTCGGGAGCGTTTTCGACGGTAAACTTGAGGTTGGCTACTTCAATGCCGCGCAGGAGTATCTTGCTGAATTTTCCCTCGTAGCTCAGACTTTCACCAGCTTTGTAGATTTCAACTTTCGGTGTGGTTTGCGCGAAAATTGAACTGCAAGCGACGGTAAAAACTATTAAAAATGAAAAAATAAATTTCTTGATTGTCATAATTTTATCTCAGAAAAATCGCTTTGACCAATAAAACCGACCACGCGAAAAGCAATCCCAACGCGGCGCGATATTCACGATAACGAAGATACAACGCCATATCGAATTTCTCAGCAGACGCTTTGTAATCTGTCGGAAGTGGAAAAAAAAGCGGAACTTTGGCGGCGTAATTTTTATAATCTTCACCGAAAAGCCGCGTCAAATCCTCAGATTCGACGCGCATCACGGGAAAATAGATGCCTAGATACAAAATCGCAAAAACAATGCCAATCCACCACACGCCCGACGCAATGGCAAATCCCAAACCCAAAAAGAAACTTCCTAAATAAAGCGGATTTCGCGTATAAGCGTAAGGACCTGAAACCGCTAAATTTTGATTTTTGCGAATATGTCCCGAAGCCCAAGCACGAATCAAAAGTCCGCCAAGGGCGATAATTCCACCGATGGTCAAAGCGACGGGTTCAGGACGCGCAAAAATCAGAAATATGATGCCGAACAAAAATCCTAACGGCACACGCATTCTTTGCAATAATCTTTTATTTTTTTGATTCATTTTTCTATCAAAAACAAAAGTTCCTGATTTCCTTTTTCAATTTCCCGCGTCCATTCATTCGTCCAACGCATCGTCGCCATCACGTTTTTTTTGTAATCAACTTTCACAAAATCAAGCATTTTACCCGATTGCGACAAAATTTCAAAAAGTTCTTCGGCAGTCGCTTTGCCATGTGAATTGTAAGACAAAATTATGTGGCGCGCATTTGTCTTGGCAAGCAATTTTTCAATCGCTTCAACTGCCATAAACTTTCCCGAATCGCTTTTTCTAAACTCTTCAAAAGCCGAACTTGCCAATGTATCAGATGTATCGTTGCGACGTTTAGCTTTCCCGAAAACTTGCGGTTTGTCATTCAAAACAATTGTCGTCCATAAATGATAATAAGCCGCATAACGCACCCGCGACGGTGGCATTTTTTCATTGTTTGAACCGTAAGGCGGATCAAAATAAGCTAGATCGGCTTCGACTTTTTCGACTGCGTCGGGCGCCTGTTGTTTGCAGCCCCATTGCACAACACACAAGGCAATCAGCAGAAACACTCTGTACATGGACCACCCAATCATCGTTCGCAGTCTCGGCAACCGGCTCCGTAACCCATGCGCGTTGCCAATGAACTGGAACGCAATCGAGGGGGCGCTTCG
>JANOXW010000518.1:0-1853 GCA_031418635.1 Acidobacteriota bacterium | reverse complement strand
TCCGCGACAAACTTATTGAAGAATTTATTCAGATTTTCCGGTCGGTAGATCGCAAATCCGTCAGCATCGGGATTTGCAGACCTGACTGCATTCTCTTTACTTTGCTCATATGCGATTGCTTCTTTTAAGTAAGCGGCGATGAATTTTTTTCCGAGCGGAGTGGCGGCAAATTTATCGTGTTCCGCTTTGTCCGCTTCTGTGAAATCCAGCTTACCGCCGTTTCCGGTAATCAGTTCCGCCATCTGTGAAATCCTGATGTATTTCAAAACCGGCTGACCGTCTGCTCCCTGAAAATAAACGATCAGGCTGTTTAGTTCATTGAGCGTAAATTTGCTCGTGTAGCTTTTCTGCAAGCCTTCATTGATCCATTGCTCGGTCGGGAAATTTGTTCTGATTGCGTCTTCGGTGATTTTGTCCGTAATTTTTATCAATTGATCGTAATTGGCTCTGACAAATGATTTTTGAACGGGCGTTAATTGATTATTGACTTTCAGAGCATCATCGAAACCCGCGATTCGATTTCTTCTGTCTTCTTCCGTGGCGATTTTGACATCTTTGGTTCCCGGCAACGAAGCTAACTGCTCTTCAATACCGACGTAGGGATGCATCCGATAGGTTAAATCAACCAATGTTTTGACGGACGCGGATTTTGGTAATGGGACATTAGTTTTATCAGGTTGAGCAGAAGGCGGTGCGTCCTGGATCTGCTTGTAGAAAGAAAAGATTGAATATATCTGATACCGGGCTCCCGAATCCTTGATGACCGATTTGACATCCTCGTAAAGCAAATTGATAACCTCTTTCTTTGTTTTACCTGCCAGGTCTTTGCGCGCCTCCCATTTTTCGCCGACCGACTTAGCGTCCCTTTCATCGGGTGCCGTTCGTGAAACTACTCCCTTGAGTTCCTCCACCAAATCGGCAAGCGATTTTGTATCAAGCGGTTTATCAGGCTTTGTTTGTGCCATTGCGGTAAAACCAAACACTGAACATATCAGCGCCAAAGCTGCTATTAATTTTGTCCAATTATTTCCTTTTTTGAATGTCCTATTCATTTTATTTTAATTCCTCAAATATTTTTAGCTTCCGCCTTTCCAATCCATTAAACGAGAACTGTCTTAAAATCTGGTCATTTTTTAAAATAAATCGTTAAAATTAATTCTTGCGCCAAATTCAATTTTTATTCTTGTTGAGACTATTTAGACGATTAGCCCAGTTTGTCATAGCTTGAGGAGTTTTGGCGCCGCTTTCATTAAAATATTTGGTCTTTTTATCTTCGCGGTAGATGGCGGTGTGAATGGTGTTATTGACTAAATCAATCGCTACCGCCGATTCCAGATGCAGACAGGCGTGAATCAAACAGCCGCTGGAAAAAAGAATATCGCCGGTTTTTTCAATCGGGGTGAGCGTCTCGAACGATTCCAAAAAAGAAGCGTAATTCTTTTTGCCTAAAAGTTTTTTCAAACGGGGCTTGATAACTGCATTATCCAAAATTTTATCGGAATCTTCGCCATTCCATCCGGCGATGCCGTCGGGTAATGCCGGAGTTTTCGATTTAGCATTTTGAGCAAAAGCCGAAAATGCAAAAATTGCCGTGATTAAAAATAAAAATATAATCGGTTTCATAATTTCCCTCTAAACTGTTCGGCGCGGTTTTATTTCCCCCATTTTTTTTCGTTTTTTCGTTATTTCCTTTTTAGGTTTGGATTTTGAATCTATATTTTTTGGCATAAAGTCTTCACCGCAACAATCTAAACACGGTGTTCTGTTCGGCTGCGAATATGTTACAAGATAAAGTTTCCCCTCAATTTCGCCCGCTTGCACAAGATAAGATTCAGTTTTCGGGTTTTCATTTG
>JANOXW010000517.1:0-3936 GCA_031418635.1 Acidobacteriota bacterium | reverse complement strand
GCGATTTGTTCCAACGCCAACAACGGGATGTGTCCATAAATGACTTTATCCTTTCGCAGAAAAATCTTCATTCCCGCATCCTTGAGAATGTCAACATTTCTTTTCGCGTCCGTCGTTATGGCAACGCTAATCGTCGGATTTTCGTCTTTCAAATCGGTAATTCCGAAAACATCGCGCAATTGTTCATCACTAAAAGCCGTTTCAATCGCGCCTTTATCCGAAGTTCGGTATTGCGCCAATAAAACACGCAACTCCGACGATAATTTATCCGTCGCGGCAATACCTTTTGAATTTCTGCCGCGTCCATTTTTCAAATCAGGATATTTTATTTTCGTGTCTTGCGCGAATACACTGATTTGCCCGCCCAAAAGAGCGCAATAAATAACAGAGGCTAAAATTATCTTTATTTTATTTCGTTTCATTCTTTATTCTTTATCAACAAAAAATCTTCTAACCAAGTTTCAGAAAACATTTTTTGCTCTCTTACTTTTCTAGTGTCGAAAAATCTAAAAAAGGTTACAGTAAATTTGTAAAAATTTTAAAAAGGCGTTGGCGGAAAAAATAATTCATACAAACTATAGTTTTTTTCAGGACAAAATTACAAATAAAACTTTATGTTTTTTCTTGTTTTTCAAAATATTATTACTCAATAAAACTTTATTTCACCGCCAATTCCCAATCAGCACAAACGGCGACCAAAAATACGGGTGTGAAAACGGTGCGTTTTCATCGGTCTTAAACGGCGGTTGCGTCGTGTCTTTGCCGACTTTGAAAACTCCGACATCTCGATTTTTTGGTTTGTCTTTTGTTGTCGGT
Organism: Acidobacteriota bacterium; assembly: GCA_031418635.1. GTDB lineage: Bacteria > Acidobacteriota > Blastocatellia > Pyrinomonadales > Pyrinomonadaceae. The sequence goes on along the minus strand of JANOXW010000517.1, from coordinate 3,120 downwards.
TTTAGTTTGCCTTCTATCATGGCAATTTGCGCTCGTTGCATCGCTTCCGCTTTGGTCAGATTTTGGTTTTCTTTGTGTTGGCGGTAAAACTCGCTCATCAAAAGTTGGGTTGATTCGTCCGCCACCGACCAAAGAGTTGCCATAATCGCTTTTGCGCCGCGCAGTTCAATGAATGTTGCCAGCGAGTCAACTTCTTTGCCCGTCGCGTTGTTGCCGAAAGCCGTGTTGCAAGCCGACAGCGTAACAAGTTCGACATCACCGAATTTCATCTGCGGCGAGTTTGAGATTTGTTCAAGCGTTAAAGTATTTCCGCCGCCGAGCAGCAGAAACGAGTTTGCTGGATCATTTCCAAGCCGAAAATGGCTGGCGATGTGAACAATCGTGTATTTGCGTCGTCCATCGGCGGTTTCTTTGGTCAGCGAATCGCTGAAATTTTTCGCGTTAAAATCTGTGTCAATCAAACGCTTGCCCGCGAGCAAGCCTTTTTCATTCGGCGCATTCTCGTCTTTAACGATTGTTGTCAGTTCTTCTCTCACGCCCGGCAACGCGCTGAAAGTGATTTTTTCATCGGGCAAAATTGGGTCGAGAACTGTCTGCGCGGTGGACACGCCCAAGCCGAGTGTGCGCCAATCTTTTTCGTTTTCTCCCAAAAGACTTTGGCGCGTTGCCGAAGTAATCACCACCGATTGATATTTTTCGATTAAGTAAGTTTTGCCGTCAGGCGAAAGCGCAGCAAGCGGAATGTAGCGCAAAGTTCCGTCCAAAGACCAAATCAAAGTTTTGGCATTCGCCGTCTGCAAATCTTTCTCAATCGGCTTGATTAAAATATCGTAGAGTTCTTTGCCCAAAGGTCTCGGGTCAATCGAAGGATTTTGCAACGCTTCACGAAAAGCGAATATTTTTTTATTCAAATCAGCCGCTTTGATTTCTGTCTTGCCGTCAATCTGCACCGTCGGCGTGGTCAAAATCACGCGGTAACGGTCTTCGCCAGCAATGGTGTAAAGCGCAACCGTGCTGTCGCCCCACGAGCGTAATTTTTCCTGTAAAGCGCGATCAATGTCTATCTCCTTTTTTTTCTCTTTGTTCTCTTTACCAAATTCAGTAACCAACTCTTTTTCCAAAAACAATTTGAAAGCGGCGTTGGCATCGGCGAGTTGCGCTGATAATTCGTCATAGCGTTTTTGCTCGTCGTCGGAAAGCTGTGCGTTTTCGGGTAATTTGCGCTTTTTGTCGTCGAGAGTTTGAAACTCCGCGCCGATTGCCGTTATTTTATCTGCCAGCAGATTATAGCGTTCAATGAGTTTCTGCTCGTTGGGTTTGAGATTGATATTTCCTTTCAGATTCTTAATTTCGTCCGCATCGCGCCGAACATATTCAAAGTATTCTTCTTCTTTGAGCAGCGCGAGAACATTTTGCGCTTCGGCAAAACGTCCTTCGGCGATGAGAATTTCGGCGAGTTTGCGGTAGGTGGCTTCGACGGATTTAAGAAATGTGCGTTGCAGTTCTTTGTCTAAGTCTTTTATGTTCACCCGAAGTTGCTGAAACGCATTGACCGACTGTTTGCCGTAAAATATGGCGAGACGCAAATTTTTCAGACGTTCCCAAACAGTCATCAAGTTTGCCAGCGTTGCCGCTTTGCCCGGCTCATCACCGATTTGTTGGCTCAGCGAGAAAGCAAGATTGTAGTATTTCAATGCTTCTTGTGTTTCGCCCAAACCCAAATATGCCAAGCCAATGTTGTTTAATGTCGTCGCTTCGCCTGCCGTATCATCAACCAATTTGGAAATTGGCAAGGCTTGATTCAAATATTCCAGTGCTTTCAGCGGATCGCCCAAAGACTGATACAATTCGCCAATATTATTTAGTATTGTCGCTTCGCCTTTCCTGCCTTCGTATTGTTCCAGCGACCTCACTTCGCCCGGCTTGCCGCCGATTTGTCTGAAAAGAGATAAGGCTTGCTCGTAATACGTCAAGGCTTTTTGCGGCTCATCCAACTCCTCATAAATTCGACCGATGTTATTCAGCAATACCGCTTCGGTTTTCTTATCGCCGACTTGTTTTGTCGGCGGCAGAGCAAGGTTAAAGTATTCCAACGCTTCTGATTTCTCGCCCAAATCCAAATAGACCGAACCGATGTTGTTCAATGTCTGAGCCTCCCACTTGACACTTTTCAGAGCGCGAAAAAGCGACACCGCCACATTATAATTTTTCAACGCGACGGCGTAATCGCCTAAATCGGACGCGATTCTGCCCGCCCGTCCCAACGACACCGCTTGATTTTCTTTATCGCCAGCCTCCCGAAACAACTCGCTTGCCCTCTCGTAGGTTGCTATTGCCATACGTAAAGACTTTTCCGTAACTTCTAGATACTGCAATTCAAACGCTTTGATAAAGGCTTGATTTGCCTCCGCTTGTTTCTCGGCTTGACTTGGCGGATTTTGTGCGGTTGTCGTTAATGCGGACAGCAATGACAAAATAACCGACGTGACTCTTAATGCCAAAAATGCGTTTCGTTTTTGTGCTTTCATTGTTCATTCTCCAGATAGCGGTTTGATAAGTTGAATCGAACAAGCGACATCCCTTGCTTGTCTCATTTGCAAACACTTTTTTTGCCGATAAGGATGACACCAATTTTCGATTTGTCAGCAGATTTATTTGACTTTATATCACATTGCCGGTTTGCAAACAATTTCCGACAAGAAAAGCCACAGCGTTTGCCGTGGCTTTTCAATTTCTGCGTTTAATTTTTAGGCTTTAACCGTGTCATAAAACGAATCGAGTTTTGTATTGATTGCCGTGTAATCGTCTTTGTTCAAAGTTTGCTTGGCAATGTAATTGGTCAATTCGTTCAAGGGCTGCAAAACGTCTTGCGGGACGTTGCGCGGAGCTTTTTGAATCAATGTTTTCAAGTTCGTCAACTCGGTTTTCATTGCCGCGCCGTCGTTGAACATCGTAGCGATTTGGATTTCAATCGCATTTTTCCCGACGCTTAAGAACCAAAACTGCTCGCTTGCCAGTCGCGTCTGCAAAGATTTTTCTACTTTGTCGAGTGCAGCAAGATAATCCCGTGTCGCACCTTTTCTGCTTTCAATCATCTGCTTTAACTCGCGCACTTGCGCC
>JANOXW010000516.1:0-6095 GCA_031418635.1 Acidobacteriota bacterium | reverse complement strand
CGCCACGAACTCGGCGGCGTGTGGGACGAATGGTATGCGACATTTTCAAACGGTTGGGTCGGTTGGTTAGCCGAAGCGCAGGGCAAATTTTATCTGACGTTTTATCAGCCTTTGCCGACGGGCGTGAACGCTCCGCCGTTTGATTCTTTGCAACTTGGGCAAGCCGTCAACGAGATTCCGAGCAAAACGCCGTTGATAGTTACGGAAAAAGGCACGGCTATGGCAATTGCGGCGGACGGCGAAATTCCGTATAAATTATCGCCCAACGAAAAAAGCGATTACGCCGATTTGTCGGGCAAAGGCAACGCTTTCGGGACGATTGATTACAGCGAAAATCCGCCGTGGGTTTTTGTCGGGCAACAAGTTTCGCTCTCTGATATTGGCTTGCAAAATGCACAATCGGCGGAACGTGCGGCGCGTCGTGTTTCAGTTGGCGCGATGGGTTGTCCGAATTGTGGCGGTTCATTAAATTTGATTGCGCCTGACAAAACAGAGCGTGTAACTTGTCCGTTTTGCAATTCGCTACTTGATGTCAATAAAGGTAATTTGAGCTTTCTGAAAGCCTTGTCGCCGAAACCTGACACGCCCGAATTTGCTTTGCCGATTGGCGCGGAAGGAACTTTCAAAGACGTAAAATTCAAAATAATCGGCGTAATTGTCAGAAGCATTACTTTTGATAGTGTCAAGTATTATTGGCACGAATATTTGCTTTATAATCCGAGCATCGGATTTCGCTGGCTGATTCATTCGGATAATCACTGGAACTTTGTTGAGCCTGTAAATCCAGCTGAAGTTGTTGTAAATGAAGGTATTGTAAAACCTACGGCAAGCTACAATGGCGAACAATTCAAGATTTTTCAGAACGCTCAGGCGACCGTAGAATTTGTGAAAGGTGAATTTTATTGGCGCGTCGAACAAGGCGAACAGGTTCGTGCGATTGATTATGTTGCCGCGCCGTTGATGCTTTCGCAAGAATCAACCGCCAACGAAGTAAATTGGTCAGTCGGCGTTTATATGACCAATGCCGAAATCGAACAAGCGTTTGGCGTGGCTGATTTACCGAAACCGTGGTCGGTTGCGCCGAATCAACCTTTTACGGGCGGATTTTATATAAAAGCGGGTTTTGCAATGCTTGGTTTGCTCCTTTTGGTTTCAATTTTAATGATTCCGCTTGGCGGTTTGAGCAACACGCCGTTGAATGAAACTGTAACTTTGCAACCGACGGCAAGCGCAACTACGCCGCAGACGGTTTTCAGCAATCCATTTGAATTAAAAGGAAATCGCAACGTAAAAATTACGGCAAATGCGCCCGTTAATAACTCTTTTGTAGATTTGGATGTTGATTTGGTCAACGAGCAAAGTCAGGAAGTCGAATCCGTCAACATTCCAATTGAATATTACAGCGGCACAGACAGCGACGGAAGTTGGACGGAAGGCGGACAATCACAAGACGCGACGCTTTCGTCTTTGCCCGCTGGAAAATATACTTTGCGTGTCGAAGGAACTTGGCAAGATTTCGCGCAACCGATGAATGTTTCAGTTAAAGTTGAGCAAAATGTTACACGCGGCGTAAATTTCTGTTGCGCGTTTGTGATTTTGGCAATTTTGCCGATTCTGGCGTTGTTTCGCAAATTCGCCTTTGAATCAAAACGATGGAGCGAAAGTGTGTTTGGAGGAAGTGGTAAGTAGTAAATGGTAAATGGTGAGTTAGTTTTATTCACACTTATCATTTACTACTTACCATTTACCACTAAAAAACTATGTTAAGAACAATTTTTTTAATTTTCGGATTGGGAGTAATTTTGCTGTATGCTTCGTCTTCTTGGTTCGGCTGGGAATTGGCTAATTCGGGAAGTAATTCAAGACTTGGAGTGCCGTTTATTTACGGCGGATTTCGTGGAGGAAAATAGATGCTAACTCTTTTATTTAATGTAATTTCGTTTGCTTTTATCGTTAAAATGGAAGAACTTTTGCCGGTGTTGGTAACAACCGTGATTTTTGTTCTAATCGGTTTAGTCGTCTTCGGCATTGCCTTTTTTATCGTTGTCAAAGTTGCGCCGTTTTCGGTCAAAAAAGAAATCGAAGACGACCAAAACACCGCGCTTGCCATCATTATCGGCGCAATCATTATCGGTGTGGCATTGATAATTTCAGCGGCTATTCAAGGAAATTAATAGATAATGGACAACGGATAGTTGATAATAAACTGCGATTTTATAGTTATCCATTATCCACTATCCATTATCCATTATGAATAAAACTCCTTTACTTTTTCTAAACGTCTTTATTATTGCCACTTGCGGTTTGATTTACGAACTCTTGGCGGGAACGCTCTCGTCTTACGTTCTCGGCGATTCGGTTACGCAATTTTCGCTGATTATCGGCATTTACTTGTTTGCGATGGGCGTTGGTTCGTATTTATCGAAATTTATCGAGAAAAATGTCGCCGAAAAATTTGTTGACATCGAACTCGCCGTCGCTGTGCTTGGTGGATTTTCTGCGCCGCTTCTTTTTTTTGCATTTGCTAAACTTTCGTATTTTTCCATCGTGCTTTACGGCGTTGTTTTCGGAATCGGCGTTTTGGTCGGTTTGGAAATCCCGCTTCTGATGCGGATTTTGAAAGATGAGCTAGATTTCAAAGATTTGATTTCTCGCGTTCTCGCTTTTGATTATATCGGCGCACTCTTCGCGTCGTTGCTTTTTCCGCTTTTCTTTGTGCCGAAACTCGGTTTAGCGCGAACTTCTTTGCTTTTCGGAATGATCAACGCGAGCGTCGGAATTTGGGGAACGTGGCTTCTCGAGCCGCTGATAAAAAAGAACATCAATCTCTTGCGCGTCAAAGGTTTTATCATCATCGTCTTGCTTCTAATCGCGTTTATCAAAGCCGATTATCTGACATCGCTGGCGGAAGACGCGCTCTTTACGGATAACATCATTTACGCCAAAAGTTCGTCGTATCAACGAATTGTCGTAACTAAAGGCAAAACCGGCTACGCGCTTTTTTTGAACGGAAACCTGCAATTCAATTCGTTTGACGAATATCGCTATCACGAAGCATTAGTGCATCCGGCATTTGCAGCTTTTGGCAAAGATGCAAAAAGAATTTTGGTTCTCGGCGGCGGCGACGGTTTGGCGTTGCGCGAAATTTTGAAATATCCGTCCGTCGAATCGGTAACTTTGGTTGACCTTGACCCGATGATGACACAAGTCTCAAAGAGCGTTCCCGCGCTTGGCGAATTGAATAAACATTCATTCGATAATCCGAAAGTTTCAGTCGTCAACGCCGATGCTTTTGTCTGGCTTGATTCAACCGAAATCGAACCTTTCGACATCGCTATTATTGATTTTCCCGACCCGAATAATTTTGCTTTGGGCAAACTTTATACGACGCGATTTTACAATCTTTTAAAACAAAAACTAAAACCCGACGCATCAGTTGTCGTCCAAACAACTTCGCCTTTGATAGCGCGAAAATCTTTTTGGTGCATCATCAAAACGCTTGAGAACGCAGGATTTAGCGTCAAACCTTATCAAACGACAGTTCCGAGTTTCGGAATTTGGGGATACGCTTTGGCAAAATTACAGCCTTATGAAATGCCGACCAAATTGCCTGAAAACATTGAATTAAAATTCTTAAACGAACAAACTTTCGCTTCGATGTTCGAGTTTTCCGCCGACACGAATTTACCGGATGAAGAAATCGAAATAAACCGGCTCGATAATCAGGCACTTGTGCGATATTACGAATCGGAATGGCGACGGTTTGAATAAATTATCAGCTATCCGTTATTCACTTTCAGCTATTCCGAAAAGTTAAAATTCTCACATTCGGAATAACTGATAACTTCTGGAGAGTGTATGAGTGAAAATATTTTACAGGAAAAATCGTATAAATTCGCGTTGAGAATCGTGAAATTGAGTCAGTATTTGAATGACGAAAAGCGTGAATTTGTTTTATCGAAAAAGATTTTGGATTCCGGCACGGCAATTGGAGTTTTTATTGAAGAAGCAAGACAGGGCGAGAATAAAACGGATTTTTTACAGAAATATTCTATCGCCAACAAAGAAGCATTCAAGACAAATTTTTGGCTCAGACTTTTACGCGATGGCGGATTTTTGAGTGAAAAACAAGCGCAATCTTTGCTTGATGATTGCGAAGAATTGCAAAGGCTTTTGATTGCTTCGCTAAAGACGGCAAGAAAATCGGATTAAAAGTTTATCTTCGGAATAGCTGATAACTGATAGCGAATACCTCATAACCGCAAGAATTTTATTATCAGCTATTCGCTATCAGTTATTCCGAAAATAAAAACTAAATGATACTGAAATGAATTTCACCCGACGCGAAATCTTAACTGCTTTTCTCGGCTTGCCTTTCGCGCTGTTGGCGTGTAAGTCAAACTCTGAAAATAAAGAAGTTGCAGGCGAAATTGTTGGCGCAAATGTTGATGTCGGACATATTTTAAGAGAAAATCGAAACGCCGAAGTTCCCGTAAATAATTGGGAAACGGTAAAAGTTGCCATCATCGGCGGCGGCGCGGCGGGCTTGAGCGCGGCTTGGAAATTTCAGAAACAAAATTTCAATAATTTTGTGCTTCTCGAACTCGAAGACAAAATCGGCGGCACGGCGCAAAGCGGAACTTCAAACATCGTTGCATATCCGTGGGGCGCACATTATTTGCCCGTTCCATTCCAAGAAAATGCTGAATTGATTGCGCTACTTGATGAGATGAGTTTGACCGAAGGCAAAAGCGCGAATGGTGAAATTGTCGTCAAAGAACAATTTTTATGCCGTGAACCCGAAGAGCGAGTTTTTTACAAAGGTCGTTGGTATGAAGGTTTATATTTGAATGCCGGCGCAAGTGATGATGATAAACGGCAATATGCCGAATTTCAAAAACAGATTGATTATTGGATAAATTGGCGCGATTTAAATGGCAAACGCGCATTCGTTTTGCCCGTTGCAACCTGTTCAAAGGACGCGGAAGTCATTGCGCTCGACAAAATTTCGTTCGGTGATTGGTTACGCCAAAAAGGTTTTTCATCCGAAAGATTATTTTGGTATTGCGATTACGCGACACGTGATGATTACGGCTTAAAACTCGACCAAACTTCGGCTTGGGCAGGACTTTTTTATTTCTGTTCGCGTGTCCGCAAATCGGGTGAAGAATCGCAACCTTTTATCACTTTTCCCGAAGGCAACGGCAAATTTGTTAATTTTTTAGCCGATAAAATCAAAGATAAAATTCGACTCAAAACACTCGCGCTCGAAATTATTCCGAAAGTAAGCGGCGTTGATATAATTTATCTGAACACGGAAACAAACGAAATTAGCGGAATTCACGCCGAAAAAGCGATTTTCGCCGCGCCGATTTTTACGGCGAAGTATTTGATTCGAGATTTCAAACCGAACCCACCGACTTTTGTCAAAGAATTTGAACACAACGCTTGGTTTGTGGCAAATTTATTTTTAAAAGATCGCCCGAAAAATCGTTTCCCGAAAGATTTTCCGCTGGCGTGGGACAATGTTTTGTATGAAAGTCCGTCGCTCGGCTATGTAAATTCGACGCACCAAAAAGGCATTGATTACGGCGCGACGGTTTTCACCTATTATTATCCTATGTGCCACGAAGAAAATGCCCGCGCCAAACTTTTTTCACTAAATCATCCTGAATTAGCCGACATTGTTTTGACCGATTTATCACGCGCACATCCGAATATTCGAGAATTAACCGAAAAAATTGACGTAATGCGTTGGGGACACGCGATGATTTCGCCGCGCACAAAATTTTTATGGAACGGCGCACGCGACGAAGCGCAAAAGCCGTTTAGAAACATTCATTTCGCGCATTCCGATTTAAGCGGCATCGCGCTTTTTGAAGAAGCGTTTTATCACGGCGTTCGAGTTGCAAATGAGATTTTGACATAAAAGCCGAACAATTTTCTGCAAAATCGTGCTGTTAAAAATCAACCGATAAAATATGCCTTTACTTGCTTGACGTTAGGGCTTTTTTTCGATATTCTAGCTGTTCGCGTTTTAGCGGAAATTTTAGACATAGTAAGCAATTATGAGTACTTATTTTCCAAGTGGAAAG
>JANOXW010000515.1:0-15290 GCA_031418635.1 Acidobacteriota bacterium | reverse complement strand
ACTTTAGATGAGTTTCTTGACCGTTGGCTTGAAACGGCGGTCAAACCGCGTGTTAGTCAAAGAACGGCGGACGGCTACCGATTTTTACTGAAAAAATATATCAGAGAACCGCTTGGTAGTCATAAACTCGAAAATTTGAATACTTTGGATATTCAAAAGGTCTATGCCGAAATGCAAGCCAAAGGTCTTTCAGCGCGGACGGTGAAACACGCTCACACAACTTTGCAAAATGCCTTAAAACAAGCAATCAAATGGAACTTGCTAAACAAGAACGTAGCCGAATTTTGCGAGCTTCCAAAGGCAACCCGAAAAGAAAGGCGTGTTCTTTCGCCAATTGAAGCAAAAACTTTTCTTGAGTTCGCCAACCAAATGCCGAAAGGTTTAATTTTTGAATTTGCGCTTTTAAGCGGTATGCGCCCGGAAGAGTATCTTGGCTTGCAATGGAAAGATTTAGATTTTGAGCGATGCACGGCACAAGTCAGACGCGCCTTAGTCAGACACAACGGCGTTTGGACTTTTGAGCAACCGAAAACTGCTAAGTCAAACCGCATTGTTTCTTTACCGAAACCACTAATGAATAAACTCAAAATTCACAAACGAAAGCAAAATGAAAGACGGTTAAAATATGGTCTAGTTTGGGAAAACCACGATTTAGTTTTTTGTTGCCGTGAAGGAACTCCGCACGGTTTGAGAAACATAACCTATCGCTATTTCAGACCTATTCTTGAGAAAGCAGAATTGCCACAAATTCGGCTTTATGATTTAAGACACACACACGCAACCTTACTTTTGATTGCCGAAGAAAATCCGAAAATCGTTGCCGAAAGGCTTGGACATTCAAGCGTTGTTTTGACGCTTGACACTTACAGCCACGTTTTGCCAACAATGCAAAAAATGGCTGTCGAAAAACTCGATAAAATGCTTTATCAAAATGACTCTGAAAACGTCATTCCACTTCGCAAGAAGAAGGTTGGCACACAATAGGCACACAAAAGCAAAAAGGGCAATTTTAAGATTGCCCTTAACTTTCTCTAAGCTATTGTAAATAATAGTGTTAATTCAATGAAAATAGACTCATTAAAACATTGACGGTATGGTTTGCAACCATACCGTCTAATTATACCGTTATATTGTCTTAGTCAACAACCTTCAACAAGTTTATGGATGCAAATTATTATTTTGCAAACTTTGCAGATGCATACTGACATCCCGATAATCAACATTGACGGCGTAAATCTGTTCAAAATACTCGATGGCTTTTTTCTTTTCGCCGCCGACGCGGTAAGCGTTTCCTATTTCATACCATAACGCCTGTTTTTCTTCGTCCTTTAATTTTGGTGTTTCGAGAGCGCGTTTATACCACAACAAAGCAAGGTTAGGCATTTGCTTTTCCATAAAACACATGCCTAACAGATTACAACAATGGAAAAAGCGGCGTGTTCCGTCGTCTGTTTTAACGGCATTTATCGCGTCTTGATATTCTCTGATGGCATCTTCCATCAAACCCATTTCGTGATAGGCAACCGCTAAGTGATAGTGCGTGTCGTAATCATTTTCTTCGCTTGTTTCTGCTTCTTTAAAACCGAGTTCACTTCTTAAATCGTCCAAAATATCGAAGCCTTGCAAAACTGAAGTTTGCGAAACGGATTCCTTGATTACAGTATTGGCGGCAAGTGTTTGTAAAGAGTCGTCTAATTGAGAACGCAAAGTTTCGAGTTCCGCCCGTTTGCCAAACTCGGCTTCCAATTCATCTAAAGATTTCGACGCTAAATCTTTGTAACCTTGTGCAATATAAAACTCAATACCTTCGAGTTCTTTTTGCAATTTCATCTCATCGGCAAGATTAGGTGTGTCGTCAGTTTCCTCAGGCTGAAGTTCAGCAGTTTGAATGTCGTCTTCAAAAATTTCAGATTGATCGTTGTAAGAGTTAAATTCTAATGTTTCTTCCAAAGAATCATTTTGACCAAAACTGTCGAATTGATGTTCTAAGGAATTGCTTCCGCTGGCAAATCCATATTCGTTATACCCGATAGACTCTTGGTTTATTGCCGTTGCCTCAACTGTTTCAAAATGCGGCATTGGAGCTAAAACATTTTCAAATTCTTCCGTTTCAAATCCATATTCTTTATTGATTTCCTCCAATCGTTGAGCATTGCCGACTTCGTGCGGAGCAATCATAACAAGTTGCGAAAGCGCGTATCTTTCATCGGCAACTGCTTCAACCAATCGGGCAGTTTCGGCTAATCGTTCCAAAGATTTTTTGAGTTCACTCTCGTCGCGTTGCCAACCGTAAAAGCGCACAAGCAGACGCAAAGCGTCAATCTGTTCAGGATTTTGCGCCAAAATCTCGTTTGTCCACGATAAAAATTCTTCCGATTGTCCACCAACCAAAAGATGCTCCGAAGACATTGCCAGAATTCGCGCCGCCGAATCTAAATCTTTATTTTGTAAGTATATTTTAACGAGATCTAAAAACTTTGGATAATTGGCAGGTTCTTGTTCGACGAGTTTGATAACCGCTTTTTCAGCTGCCTGCGGATTATTAACTTCAAGGTGGCAGTCCACCAAAAGATAAAGAATATCGCGGTTAAATGGTTGCTCGGCGAGAATATTTTCTAAAGTTTTAGCCGCTTCATTGGCACAGCCCAAACCCATTTGCGCTTTGACCATTCCGTTTAAGGCGCGAAGATAATTTTTCTTAATTTCCAACGCTCTCGAAAATGCTGTCAAAGCCGCTTCATATTTTCCATTTTCAATCAATCGCAAACCGGCTTCGGTAAACGCTTTTGCCGCATCGTCAGGTTGGTCTTCCTGCCAGCAAACTTCGGCTATTTTCAGATAAATATCAGTATTGTTCGGGTCGAGTTCCGCGATTTGCTTCCAAATTGCCAAGGCTTCGATTTTTTGTCCTTTGCGATGATATTGTTCGGCAAGCACGGTGTAATGAGTCTTGGCTTCGGAAAACGAACCTTTCGTTTTATAGAGTTGCGCCAACTTTGCCGAAACTTCCATCGAATTAGGTTCGATGCGTAAGATTTTGTTGTAAATGGCAATTGCTTTATGAGCAAAACCCTGCATATTGTAATGCTCGGCGACTTGCGTAAAACATCCGACGGCTTCTTGCCTATCGGCGTTTTTTGCATATAAATCACCAAGTATATTTAGTGTGCTGAAATCCTTCGAATCATTTTCAACCACTCGTTGATATTCGCTGATTGCAGCACGAATTTTGCCTTGAGATAGAAATCTCTCGGCGTTTCGCATCGCTTTTATTTTATCGAAACTCATTGTGAATTAAATGCCCCTGGAATTTTGCTTTGAAAAAATTCGAGAATTAAAATTATCAGCGAGGTTGGGGTAGCTCAGATTAAATTTGTCGGTTAATCTCCAAAGTTAAACTAACACAATTGTTGAAAAACTGTCAACAATTTTTAACAATAATTGTAGTATTCTAAAAACAATTTTTGTCAGATGAAGCCTTCCTTTGATTTTCTCGTTATATTTTCATAGTCTTATAAGTTGTTTTGACAAAATAATATGCAGGCACTAATTTTAGCAGGCGGAAAAGGCACAAGGCTTCGACCATTGACGGTTTATACGCCGAAACCGATTGTTCCCGTTCTCAATCGTCCGTTTTTGCTGTATCAGATTGAACTTTTGCGGCGGGCAAATATTAAAGACATTACACTTTCGTTGAGTTATCAGCCCGATAAAATCGAACAAATTTTGGGCGACGGCACGGATTTCGGCGTAAATCTGCGGTTTATTACCGAACCTTCGCCGATGGGAACGGGCGGCGCATATAAATTTGCGGCGGCTTCGATTCGTGAAACAACCATTGTTTTCAACGGTGATATTTTGACCGATGTGGACATTTCCAAAGTCGTCGAATTTCATCGAAATAAAAAAGCCGATGCGACGATTGTGCTTACGCCGGTTGAAAATCCATCGGCTTACGGCTTAGTCGAAACCGACGACGAAGGCAAAGTTTTGCAGTTTTCAGAAAAACCGAAGGCGGAAGAACTTTCTAATCTAACAACCAATAATATCAACGCGGGCATTTATGTTTTAGAGCCGAGTGTGTTGGATTTGATTCCGGCGGGCGAAAATCGTTCGTTTGAATATAATGTTTTCCCCGATTTGCTTAATCGGGGAAAGTCTTTTTATGCCTATATTTTAGATGGAAACTATTGGCGCGACATTGGCAATCCGAAAAGCTATCTGGACGCGCATTACGATTTTTTGAACGGAAAAATCAAAAACTTTAACATTAAAAAATCAACTAACTTTGAAGTTGCTACACTTGCTGATATTGACAAAAGCTCAATTATCGGCGAAAACTGCGTCATCAAACCGAACGCGAAAATTCTCAATTCGGTTATTGGCGAAGGCGTTCACATAGAAGAAAAAGCGATAGTTGAAAATTCGGTAATTTGGGCGCACACACGCATTTCAAATTCGGCGCACGTTAAAAATGCCGTCATTGGACGCGGCTGTCATATCGGCAGAAATGTCGAAGTCAGAGAAGGTGCGGTTTTAGGTGATAAAACTTCACTAACTGATTACACGAAAACATAGCGATTTTGGATTTTGGATTGATTTTGTCGCTCTTTGTTTCAGTCTAAAATCCAAACTTCTTTGCAAAAACTTTTTCAAATTATTTGAAACGTAATAAGCAAGAAATCCAAAATCTAAAATCCAAAATCAAACTATGCCCGAATTACCAGAGGTCGAACTCGTTACAAAATCTTTAGACAAACTCGTTAAGGGAAGCAAAATTATTGTTGCCGAACTTTTGAGAGAACGACTTGCGCCTGAAAATCCGCCTGCCGATTTTGCCGAAAAATTGAAAGATGCCACGATAACGCAAGTGCGTCGGCGCGGCAAGCATATACTTTTTGATTTGGATAACGGACAGACTTTGATAACGCATCTGCGAATGAGTGGACGTTTTATGTTGTTGCCGATTGAGCGCGAGTTGCCGAAATTTACTCACGCCGTTTTTTATTTTGAAGACGAAACACGACTCGTTTTTCAAGACCAACGCCATTTCGGTTTAATGAAAATCGTCGCTACCGATGAATTACACGAAGCAAAAGAACTCAAAAAACTCGCGCCCGAACCTTTTTCAGACGAATTTTCGCCGAAGTATTTCCGCGCAACATTAAAAACTTCAACGCGAAGTTTAAAGGAATTTCTGCTTGACCAAACAAAAGTCTGTGGTTTAGGAAATATTTACGCTTCGGAAGCAATGTTTCTCGCAAGAGCCAATCCGCAAATTCCCGCTGACAAACTTTCCGCAAGAAAGGCAAATGTTTTGTATGAAAAAATCCGCGAAGTTCTACGCGAATCAATCGCGCACGGTTCAACTCTGAACGTCAATCCAGAAAATATTGACGGCAGTTATTACGGCGGCGGTTACGAGGCAAGTTGGCGCGTTTATGACCGCGAGAAAATGCCTTGTGCAAATTGTCAAACGCCGATTGTACGCTTAAAACAAGGCGGACGTTCAAGTTATTTTTGCCCGAAATGTCAAAAATTATAGATTTTCCAAATGAGCTTGAAGAGAATCTTTCTAAACTTTTAACCAAGCATTTTACTTAATTGGCTGTTTTTTTAGATTTTAGCGGTTTTATGGCATTATTGTTAGTTGAGTTAATTGAAAGATTCAATACATTCAAAAGGCTTTTGCTGATATTTTCGTCGCCGGTCAAACGATTATGTTCACTACACCCCAGGATTAAATCGTCTGCTATGCCGGATTGTGAATTGCGGTATTTGCCGATATTCAACAAAGAAGAAATAAGCGAGCGTTTCGGCACAACGCCGTCGCCGGGCGCATACAAAATTTTTTCGAGGTCTTCTTTTGAAACCTTTGTTCCGTCGCTTTTTGTAAATGAATCAGCCTCGAATTCGGTTTTCCAAGTTTTATCTTTTTCTTTTTGATAAATAATCATCCCGTCAATTGTCGGCTTACATTCAGAACCGAAATAGTAAATCGGAATCGGATTTTTTCGCGTCGGTTTGGCATCCAACGCGGCTTGGAATAATTTGGCGCGAAGCAGAACGGCTTGGAAATATGCCTTTGCCTGTCCGTTTGTAACATTTTCGGTTTTCTTGGAAAAATCTTCGTCGGTATAAACTGCCCAACCGTATTTTTCCCAGGTCGCCGGATTATAAATATCAACCTTAATCGGCTTTAAATTTTCATCAAAAGCACGAACCATATCGGCGTGCGGCAAAAGCTGGAAAATCGAGGGAATCGTGAACAAATCGTATTTCGATAAATTTTGAATAAACGGGAGATTTATTTTGCCTCCTCCAAACAGCGAAAAACCGTAGAGTAAGGAGTTAAGCGCAGAAAGCGAACCACCATTTGGCGTAGCAACCAACGAAATTTGATTAAAATACGTTGCGCCTTGCCAAGTCGGTCTTGAGTTTCGCGCCGTCAAATCGGCTTTACCATACATTGCCGCATATCGCGCAATTAGTCCGCCCATCGAATGTGCCACAATATTAAATTTCAATTCGGGACGATTCAATTTTATACGAAGTTCATCCAATTTCTGCAACAAAACTTGAGAATTTCCGACGTTATCAAGCCGCCAATCGTAAGCAAAAACGTAAAAAGTGTCAGCAAAACCGTTTTCGCCAGGCGCGTCAATTTTGCCTTCGGTGTAACCGTCGGCTTCGAGAGATTCAATCAACTTTTGATAGATTTCAATCTGCGGCGTAAGCCGTATGAGTTGGACTTTTCGCAAAATATCGCCCGGCACTAAACTATCCCGATTTGCCTTGAGGTCAGGCGAAATAGGTAATCGCAAATCGTCGTCTTTTGCCCGCAAAAGATCAAACCAAACTTTATCGCCGGTATTTTTATTGACGAGTTCCGAACCGATTAACCCCGGAATGATAATCAACGGCAATCTGCCTTTTTTTGTTTCGGGTGCAACCGGCGACGGTGGCGGATCATCTTTTTTTCTGTCAACCTTTCTGATTAATTTCTTAAATACATTGGGTTTGTTCTCCGGCTTTTCCTGTGATTCGGCGGCTTGGACGAAACACAAAATTAAAAGTAAAAAAGCAACGTATTTGGCATATTTGTGATAAGAAATAACGGACATAATTATTTTAAAATACTGTTAAAAATTTTCTAATGGTTAGGATGAAATCAATCAACGCGGCGTTGTATCTGCTTGTATTATAATGGTTTTATCGGGTGATTTTAGCTCATAGCCGATGCCGCGCCAAACGATTCTACGCGACAGCAAAGCGCGACAGGCGTTATAGAAAAACAACGCCGGCGACAAGATCCAAAGCGTATTTTGTGTCCAAAATTGTTTGCTCAATTCTTTTTCATAATTTTTCAGAACCAATTTTACGGCATTTAATCTGAGCCACGCTTTACCGATGCTGAAAGCGGAAACCAAACTCAAACTCGCTACCGCAACCCAAAAAGCAAAGGTGTTAATTGAATAAAATGCAATAATAAAAATTCCCCAAACAAAAACCGAGTTGAACAAAAATGAACCGAGAAAAGAGGCTTTCCACAGATGTGGCGCATAAACCCGCGTAATTTTCATCTGCCGCGTGGTAAATTCGAGAAGTTCGCGCCAAGTGCAATCCTCAACCGATGCAGTCAGGCAATTTGGCACAAAATAAATCGGTAAATTTGCCGCTTTCATTGTTCGCGTAACGGCGAAATCGTCAGAAAGCGTTCCGCGCCATTTTTCGCGCATATCTAGTTTATCAAAAACATCGCGCCGAATTGCCATCGAACCGCCCCAACAAAAATTGCTTGTCGTGTTTGCGCCCAAAGCGGAGGCAATCGAAGCATTCCAAACGGAACGCATTAGTGAAGAAAAAGTGTTTTTATTGGAAATAAACCAACGATAACCGGTTGCACAACCAATATTTTCAGATTGCAACGGAGCGATTAAATTTCTTAACCAATTTTCGCCCGGACGCGCATCCGAATCTACAAAGACAAAAACTTTCGATTCATCGGAAACTTCCAAAACTGCTTCGCGCAAATTGTGAACTTTTTGGCTTTCGTCTTTTGCTTTTCCCGCCACGACAAGTTTAATGATTTGAGTATTTTGGCGTGAAACTTTTTCTATTACCGAAACAGATTTGTCCTGCGCGTCATCAACCACAAATAAAACTTCATATTGCGGAAAATCTTGCCGAAACAACATTGAAAGATTTTCTTCCAAGCCTTCGTCAAGTCCGCGACACGGCACCATTATCGAACAAAACGGTGTGTAATCAGAGGTTGGTTTGGCGAGTTCGGCTTTGAAATAATTTAAATAATTAATTCCGCCACGCACCGATTTGTAGCTAAAAAAAATTAAAATTGCCGAAAACAAATAATAAACAAACATTTGCAAAGCAAAAAGCGAAATATTCGATAAATTCAACCGAAGAATATTTGCCGGAATCCGATAGCAAAATGATTTAACATCAAAGTCCGGTTTTGAATTAACATTGTTAATTTTTTCGCAAACTTTGGCAATCTTAATCATAGTTGTAATGACAAATAAATTTAAGAAAGTCGAAAGTGCTTCAACCTTTTTCCGCTTTTGTCAATGCAATAAATTTTCTCGAAACCTTTTCGTAAAACTTATCGTTTGTCCTTTTGTCGAACATTTCAGATTTTTTTTATACATAATTTTTTCAATCTTTCCAAGTTCCAATGCGGAATGCAAAAGGCTTTTCCGCAACCAACCGCCAACTAATTTTGAATTTGGAACACGGTTTTTATGCGACAGATTTATTCATTTTATTTCGATGCTTTCTGGATTGCCTTCAAATCAATTCTCGAACATAAACTTCGTGCTTTTCTGACCTTGATTGGAATAATTATCGGTGTTGCGGCGGTGGTCGTGGTCGGTGCTTCGATTAGCGGTTTGAAAACTTATGTGATTGACCGGGTTTCCAAAGTTCTCGGCTCAAACCATTTTATGATTACGCGGATGGCAAATACGGGACGAATTTCCGATGAAGAATATGAACGCCGTAACCGCCGCAACAAAAATGTGATTTGGGAAGAATATAAATATGTGCAGGACAATTGCAAGATGTGTTTGGCGGTTGGCGCACAGATGAATTCGGGCGCGGAAATCAATCAGGACGGAATCGAGATGCCTTCGGTGCGGATTCAGGGTGATACGGCAAATATGGTCGAAATCGAAGATAAAACCATCAATCCGGGACGATTTTTTTCCGATGCGGAAGTTGAGCGTTCAGCCAAAGTTTGCGTGATCGGAACGGACGTGCAGGAAAAATTCTTTCCGAATCAAAATCCTATCGGACAAACTATCAAAGTGCGTGGTGTGCCTTTGCAAATTATCGGCGTTGAAGAAAAACGCGGTTCATTTTTCGGCGATTCGTTAGATCGCACGATTTATATGCCGTTGACGCTTTTCAACCAGATATTTTCCCGCGATGGCGGATTGCAGGTTCACGGTAAAGCCGTCAATGCCGAAACATTTCAGGAAGCGATAGAAAACGCGCGTCTGGCGTTGCGAAACAAACGCCAACTTATCGGTAGCGAAGAGGATAATTTCAGCCTCGTCAACACCGATGAATTCAATTCGCAGATGGATCAATTTACGGGCGCAATCGCGGCGGTAGTCGTGCCGATTACGATGGTTATTTTAGTGGTTGGCGGCATTGTCGTGATGAATATTATGCTCGTTTCCGTTACCGAACGGACGTTTGAAGTCGGTTTGCGAAAAGCACTCGGCGCAACCCGTAAGCAAATTTTGCTTCAATTCTTAATCGAATCGTCTTTGCTGTGCATCGTCGGCGGAATTTTAGGTTTGATTCTCGCCCTTGGCGTTACACAATTGATTACAGTTTTGCTTGAAATAACGATGACCGTAACATTCGGCTACATCATTTTAGCGGTTGGCGTATCGAGTATTATCGGTGTCGTTGCCGGACTTTATCCGGCGTGGAAAGCGGCGCGTTTAGACCCGATTGTTGCTTTGACGCATAATTAGTTGTTCGTAAATCGTCAATCGTCAATAGAAAAAGTGATTTACGATTTACGATTTACGATTTACGAAAAAAGATATGAAATTTGCAAGTTCATTACCGAAAGAAGTTTTGAAGATGTCTTTAGACAGCATCTTTGCTCATAAATTCCGTTCGTTTTTGACAATTCTCGGCATTGTTATCGGTGTTATCACGGCAATTGTCGTCGCTTCGATTTTGACCGGAATGCGCCAATCAATCATTTCTATCGTGGAAGAATACGGCACGAATAATATTTATGCGTTTCATCTGACGACGGGTTTTGGCAATCCGAGTCGTGAAGAAAGAAACCGCAAACCTTTGACCGAAGACGATGCCACCGCGATTTTGGCGCAATCTTCGACGGTTGAAGACATTGCCACCGTAGCAATAAATATCGGTTCGTGGAACGATGGCAGTTTTGACGACAATCTTGTTTATGAAGGCAAAAATTATCGTTGGGCGTTGACCGACGGCGTTACGCCGAACTATTTACAAATTACGAATTTGGTGATCAAACAAGGACGCTTCATCACCGATGCCGACAATTATCAACGCCGAAATGTCTTGGTTATTGGTGTCAACGCGGTCGAGGCATTGTTTCCGAATGAGCAAGATGATGTTGTCGGCAAAGTCGTGCGGATGAACGGCACGACTTGGGAAATTATCGGTGTTATCGAAAAGCGCAAAGCGGGATTTTTTGGCGAAAACGAAGAAGATCGCAAAGTCTTTCTACCACTTCGCACAGCCCGAAAAGCCGCTCCGAAACGTGATGCTCTGTTGCATATTATTCAGGCAAAAAAAGGTCAGATAAACGATGCTGTGCAGGAAATCGAAGGCATTTTGCGTCAGCGGCGCGAAGTAAAATATGGCGAACCAAACAATTTTGACATTAAAACCGCCGACAACTTTATCGCGCAGTTTGACGGCATCATCGGCGGAGTCGGCTTAGTGGCGATTGCAATTTCGTGTTTAGGTTTGCTTGTCGGCGGCATCGGTGTCATGAATATTATGCTCGTTTCCGTTACGGAAAGAACCAAAGAAATCGGCATCCGCAAGGCAATCGGCGCAACCAAAGGCGCAATCGTTCTGCAATTTTTGCTCGAAGCGATGACGCTGACTTTTTTCGGTGGCATTCTCGGCGTAATTTTAGCCGTCGGCATCAGCCAACTCATTATGCTTCTCGTGCCGAGTTTGCCTGCCGCGATTCCGTTGTGGGCGGTTATCGCAGGTTTGACGGTTTCCGTCGGTGTCGGGTTGATCTTCGGTGTTTTGCCGGCGAGAAAAGCCTCCAAACTCGATCCGATTGAGTGTTTGCGCTACGAATAAATCACAAAACCATCCCTTGCAAAATCCCGACAACACCAGTGTAAATACCGCGCACCACAGTGTAATAGTCGCGGTTGCCAAAGGGATTCTCGCGCACGTCAGTGTGAACGCCGCGCATCATAGTGTGAACGCCGCGCAACGCAGTGCAAAGTTCGCGCACGCCATTGTAAATGTCGCGTATCTCAGTGTAAAGTCTGCGGATGTGAGTGCAAACGTCGCGCCCGGCAGTGCAAACTAAAACCTTGTCAGTGGTAACATTCCGCGACACAGTGCAAAGTTTCAAACAATAAATTATTCGTTAAAATCAACTTTGTCGTAAATATCTTCCATCGCCAACATACAATCAATCGAAGAAAGCTCAATGAGCGTTTTATCGCTGATAAAATCCATCAAAATCCAGCTTCCGTCCGTTTGTTTTGTGTAGCGGATTACTTTCTTTGCATCCTGTGAAACTAAAACATATTCGCGCAAAGATTCAAGGCTGCGGTAATTATCGAACTTCGCACCTTTGTCGTAACCTTCGGTGGAAGATGAAAGAACTTCGACAATCAGAACGGGATTTTTGATGTTATCTAAGCCTTTGTATTTTTTGATGTCGGGCTTTCCGCAGACAACCATCACATCGGGATAAGTATAAAGTCCTGTTTTTTCAATAAACAGACGCATATCGTTTTGATAAGCCTTACACGGACGTTTTTTCAATTTCTGTCGCAGTTCACCGGCGATATTGAGCGAAATTGTATTGTGCTTTTCACTTGCGCCCGCCATTTGGAAAATTTCCCCGTTGAAATACTCGTGTTTTTCAAGCGAAGCATCTTCCACTTCCAGATATTCTTCTTCGGTGATGTATTTTGGTTTTGGTTTAGCTGACATAACAATCTCAATTTACACTAAAAATTTACTTCAATCGAACCGTAACATGAAAATTTTGGTTAACATTGCTCGTCTGTTTTTTCAAAAAATTCGAGCGGGCGCAGAGCAATCCTTCCTGACCTGAAATTGGTTTTAACAACTCTTTTTTACCTTTAGCTTGAAAAAAGATGATGTTTTATCAATCAAGCTAGAACTAATAACAGGTCAGGAAGGGTTGCTCTGCGCCCGCCGACGCTTACCTTTTTTGTTATATTTATTGTTCACACAACATCAGACAAGCGGCAGTTTATTAAAATCAAAGGGTTATAAATTGCTTTTTACATGTTCCTTGCGCGGCTTTTTTGTCTTTTCGCCGCGTTGACTTCGTTACCCAAAACCCGCTTGATGAGATAATTCGTCGCGGCTTCGCTTCGGACGAATTATCTCATCAAGCTATCTTTTTTATAAAGCGTAAAAGTGTAAAAGAGCTAAAGGGTAATTAATACCTGACGACTCGAAAACCAAGACTATCGTTGCGATAAGGCGGCGCATAGCTGTTGCGATTCGCCGAACGCAAGCCATCGGCGATATTGCTCCAACTGCCACCGCGATACACTCGAATCGAGCCTGAACTTGCTCCACTCGGATTTGTTACTGTACCGCTCGAATAATTGCCATACCAATCCTGACACCATTCCCAAACATTCCCGTGCATATCATACAGCCCGAAATCGTTTGCTTCTTTCTGCCCGACCGGATGAGTTTTGCTTCCCGAATTTGCGTAATACCACGCATAAGTTTCCAAAGAACTTTCGCCATTGCCATAGCTGTATTCGGTCGTCGAACCCGCCCGCGCCGCATATTCCCATTCTTCTTTCGACGGCAGACACTTGTTCGCCCATTTTGCAAAAGCATTGGCATCTTCCCAATTCACCCCGACAACCGGAAATTTCGCTTGTCCGTTTTGATAGCTGCCGTTTTTCCATTCGGTCGGCATTTTGTAATTTGTCGCTTCGACAAACTCGGCGTATTGCTCGTTGGTCGTTTCGTAAATGTCCATAAAAAACGGCTCAACCGAAACTTTATGCTGTGGTTTTTCAGCTTCGGATTTGCCGTCGTCGCGTCCCATCGTAAATTCGCCGTCCGAAATGTAAGCCATACCTTTGGGTGCATCCGATTTTGTATCTTTTGCTATTTCATTCGTCGAAGTATTTGCCGACTTAGTGTTGGCTAATTTATTATTCGCAGTGTTTGAATTTACCGAATTACCGCCGCTCATCGAGGCGATTAGAAAACCGATAATCGCCAAACCTAAAATTCCGCCGCCAATTCCGCTTGCAATCCAGAATTTCTTTTTTCTTTTTTCACGCTGATTTTGTGAACGATTTCTTTCCGCTTCTTGGCTAATGAGGGCAATTTCATTTTCTCGTTCCTTCTGTTTTTCGCGTTCTAATTCTTCCGCATCTCTGGTTTTTTGAATCTGCGACGGTTGGGTTTCCCCAACGATTTCAATTTCCGGTTGCGTAATAATCTTTGGGCTGGATTCCGAAGATTGAGGTTCGATAATTTCGTTTGAATTTAACTCTTTCTTATCAATATTTTCAATGCTTTCCGTTACAGCATTTTTTTTTGCTTCGGCTTTTATCTTCAAATTATAAATTGCTCTTTCAACCGCAAGCCGCATTTCCCGCGCCGTTTGAAATCGTCTGTCGCGGTCTTTCTGCAAAGCGTTTTCGACAATAGCTCGTATTTCCTGTGGAATATGTTCGGGCAGAGGTTTTGGCTCGTCCTGCTGAATCGCCGCAATTAAGCCGTAGATTGTTTCAGAATGATATGGACATTCGCCCGTCAGCATCTCATATAAAATCACGCCCGCCGACCAAATATCAGTCTGTGGAGATTTGCTTCCCTTAAACGATTCGGGCGACATATAAGCCGGACTTCCGATTGGTTTGGTCGTCATTGTTCCGCTTGCGACGATTCTTGAAATGCCGAAATCGGTGATACGCGGAAAATTTCCCTGCAAAAGAATATTGTCAGGCTTGAGGTCGCGGTGAACGACGTTACGCGAATGCAGATGCTCAATACCGCGCAAAATACCCGTTATCATTTCCAACGCTTTTTCGGTTGAAGGTGCTTTTCTGCCGTTTTGGTCAAGCCAATTTTTGAGCGAGCCGCCTTCGGCAAATTCGCTGACGATAATAATATGCTCTTTATGGACGAGCATATCCAAAACCGACATTATATTCGGATGACCGCTTGCCTCAATCCACGTATCAATCTCGGCTTCGGCGGCTTTGAGATTGATTTCATCGCCGAGATTCGACAAAAATTTTAAGGCGTGCCGAAACTTGCGCGTCGAAAACTGCATCTGCTTTTCCGCCAGCCAAACTTCACCGAACTGCCCGCGTCCGAGAAACCTAACCAGACTGTAATCGCCGATTTTATCGTCTTTTTCAAGCATTTTCTTGCTTTTTGAATCTTGATGGTTGAAATTTACTTGAGATATTACATTTAGTTTTAGTCGAAATCAATACTTCAAGCCGTAATTACCAATCTCTTGAAGCAAAGTTACTCGTCAAAATCAACTTTGTCGTAAATATCTTCGATTGATAGTCGGCAATCTATCGAACTCAAAGGTATTTCGGCATCTTCGCCAATAAAATCGTTCAGCGTCCAACCGCCGTCGGGTTGTTTGGTATAACGGGCGACACGCTTTTTATCTTGCCACACCAAAACGTATTCTTTGAGCGATTCAATCGTTCGATAATGGTCAAATTTTGTGCCTTTGTCGTAATCGGCAGTCGAAGGCGACAAAACTTCAATTATCAAATCTGGATTCAAAAGAGTATCTAAATAAGCATCATCAAGCAGTTGAGGTTTTCCGCAAACGACAACCACATCAGGATAAGTATAATCGTCTTTAGATGAAATCAGGACTTTTACATATTCCTGTGGAATTTTATAACTGCCTTTTTGAAGCAGTGAGCGGAGGAGGAGCACAAGGTTGATACATAGATCATTGTGCGCAAGAGTTGTACCTGGAATAGGAATAAGTTGGCCTTTGATATATTCATGGCGTACGTCGG
>JANOXW010000514.1:0-2553 GCA_031418635.1 Acidobacteriota bacterium | reverse complement strand
AAGAAGTTTTTATCCGCATCTATAAGACGCTTGACCAATATGATGCGAAACAAGGCGATTTGGCAAATTGGCTGATGCGTCTGGCAAGAAATTTGATAATTGACGATTATCGCCATCGTCAACGCAATCCGCAAAACACTTACGCTGATGATGTTGAAAATCATACGTTTCATCTTCGCGCTGTCGGGACTTCGGCGCAGAAGGATATTGAACGGCGCGAACTGTGCGCTCAAGTGCAGGAAGGAATTGATAAATTGCCGACGGATTTGAGAACTTGCGTAATTTTGCGCGACATCGAGGAACTGAGTTATCAGGAAATCGTCGAGGTTTTGAAAATTCCTGAAGGAACAGTTAAATCGCGTATCAATCGCGGCAGAATCGAGTTGGCAAAGATTTTGCGCCGGATGAGAGTTGTAAATATTTAATATTAGGCAAAAAACTATGAATATTAACGCCACTATTGACAAGGATTTTGAAAAGTATTGATTTTATCAAGGAATGGTTTTATGAGTTACCAAGATGAAAAAAAAATAGAATGTTCAGAGTTTGAGGAACTTCTGACCGATTATTTGGACAGCACCTTAGACCGTCAGACGCACAAATCAGTCGCCGTTCACGCGCTGAGTTGTCCGTTGTGCCACGCGCTTTTGAATGAAGTTAAAGATGCGTTGAAGGTTTGCCACGAAATTTCTCCGCCGAAAACTTCAATGACGCATCTCGAAGCGCGAATTTTGGCGATGACTGCGCCCGAAACGGCGATGGCTTGTGAACTTTTTGAAGACTATCTGACCGATTATTTGGACGGATTTTTGCCTGCGCCGATTTTTCATCGTTGGGAACGCCACGCTGTTTTGTGCGAAAAATGCACCGATTTGCCGGGCGAAGTCGTCCGCACAATCGCCGCTTGCTACACTTATAAAATGGACGAATTGCCGATTCCCGCAGGCTTAAATGCCAAAATATTGCAAGCGACCATCGGCACGGAAAAAGCAAATGTCGTCAAAGCCGATTGGATTTCAAGCGCGAAAGAATGGCTGCGCGGGCTGAGTTTTCCGATTCCTCTGCCGCAACTTGCGCCCGTAGCGATGATGTTGCTTTTTGCCTTTTTGGTTTTTAGTCAAACGGTTTCGGCTGACGGTTCACTGCAAGGTGTTTATCAAAAAAGTTTTGAATTAGCCGAACAAACTTATCAGCAAAGCGCAAATGTTTGGAACGGAACGAAAAGCGAGCAACAATCGAACCAAGAACCTGTCAGCGGAACTTACATTAATAGCGAGGGAAAATAAATAATGATTTGTGCCTATCACGGACAAAATGTCGCGGTTGTCAATTGTAACGGATGCGGAAAGCCGCTGTGTCCGACGTGCGACCATCGCATCAAAGGCTTTCCTTACTGTCAGGATTGCATCGTTTCGGGTGTTGAACTTCTCAGAAATTCCAACCAACTTTCCTACATTCCGATTGTCAAACGGCAAACTTCGCCGATTATTGCGACGCTTCTTTCGTTTGTTTGTCCCGGACTCGGCGCGGCTTATAACGGGCAAACATCGAAAGCGTTGGTTTATTTTGCCGTTTTTGTCGGGCTTTTTCAAATGGCAGTGCTGACAAGTGGAATGCCGATTTTTGTTCTCGGTTTTATGGGAATGTGGCTTTTTGCCGCGCTTGATGCGTGGCGGACGGCGCGACTTTTGCAATCAGGCGTTACGCCGAATGGGGCGGAGGACTTTATTGTGCAGAGATTTTCCGACAATCCGAAACTGTGGGGCGTGGTTTTGACCGTTCTCGGTTTTACCTTTGTCTTTCAAACATTTTTTAATTTTCGATTTTTGATGAAATTTATTTTACCCGTTTTGCTTATCGGGTTGGGCATTTATTTCTTGCGCGATTATGTCTTTAAATCGAAAGAAACTACGCAAAAATGGACGGATTACGGCAATCGGACAGACTCGCCGACATTCGTTAGCGCAGTCAGCGAAACGGGTTTTCAGAACAACAATTTTGATTCAAATGACGATTTTGTTACTCAAACACGATTTAAAGCGTGGAAAAACAAATAGCAAATCGTGTATTATGGAAACGGGACGGTTTTGGTATTTTATAAATCAAGGATTGTCCTGTGGTAAATTAGCAGTATCAAGAGGATTTAAGTTATGTCAGTTTGGTTAAAGGCTACGGGAGTCGGCGGAAGCATTTTAGTTATTCTTGCTTTAATTATTACTTTCTTAAAGCAAATTATTGCCTTTATCGGTTTTTTGACGATGGCGATTAAACTGCTTGTTATATTGGTTTTCATTGCGCTTTTAGCCGCAATCGGGTTTATGATTATTAAATCTTGGAACTCTAAACGTAAAGTGGAAAAGTAAAAAGTACAAAATAAAACTACTTTTTACTTTTTTCATACTTGCTTTATGTGATGGCTTATGATACTTTCGCACTTTCCGATTTATTATAAGTAATTCTTTTTCCTACAAATCACCCTAAAGAGAGTTTTAATTTTGAAACTCTCGTAAAGGTTTCGCGTCAGTCGCCGTTTGGCTGTGCTTTCGTGATTCC
>JANOXW010000513.1:0-7045 GCA_031418635.1 Acidobacteriota bacterium | reverse complement strand
GCCCGAACAGATCAGCGGATACTTGACCGATGAAACGATGCGAAGATTTCACGGCGAGTTTTTTACGCCGGTCAGATTCGCCAAAAAAGCACTCGATTATCTCGAAAAAATTGTCGGCAAAGATTGGTGGAAGTCGGGCGAATACCGGCTGTGGGATATGGCTTGCGGAACGGGCAATCTGGAATATCATTTGCCGAGCGAAGCAATGCCATATTGTTATCTTTCCACGCTTTACACGGAAGATGTCGAACATTGCAAACGGCTTTTTCCCGAAGCGAATATTTTTCAATACAATTATTTGAACGATGATATTGAAAATCTTTACGGCGGTTTGAATTTCGGTTTTTCGTGGAAACTGCCGGAAAATCTTCGCGCCGATTTAGCAAATCCAATTTTGAAATGGATTATTTTAATCAATCCGCCATTTGCGACGAGTCAGACGGCGGGAACAAATCACGGCGACAGCAAAGAAGGCGTGAGCGATACAAAAATCCGCGAAATGATGCACAAAGAAAATTTGGGCGAAGTTTCACGCGAACTTTTTGCCCAATTTTTGTTTCGTATCAAAACCGAATTTGCCGATAAAACCGCGCATTTCGGGCTTTTCTCGAAAATCAAATATCTGAACGCCAACAACGACCAAAAATTCAGAGATAGCATTTTTCATTTTACATTTGAAAACGGTTTCGTCTTTTCGTCGGTTAATTTTTCGGGAACTTCCCGAAGCAATCAGTTTCCCGTCGGTTTTTTGGTTTGGAATTTAAGCCAAAATCAAAAATTGGAACAGCAAAAAATTTCGGTTGATGTTTTTAACGAAACGGTCGAGAAAATCGGAACAAAAATTGTTTCAACCGAAAACAGAGACGGTTTTTTGAGCAAATGGATTGAACGTCCGCCCGCGACGATTAAATTTCCGCCGTTCGGTTCGGCAATCGTC
The DNA here is from genome assembly GCA_031418635.1 of Acidobacteriota bacterium. Classification (GTDB taxonomy): domain Bacteria; phylum Acidobacteriota; class Blastocatellia; order Pyrinomonadales; family Pyrinomonadaceae. Next base: position 6,108 of record JANOXW010000513.1, on the reverse strand, counting down.
GTCAAAGCCGACAACAACGACCGCCGCGATAGAATTGCCGAAGGATTTCTCGCATCGCTGATGTGTGCGGGAAATGATCCGCAACATCAAAATAATACAGCTTTGCTCTCAGGTCCGTATGTGAGCGCGGGCGCGTTGTCGGTTACGCCCGAAAATTTTGAAAAAGCGATGGTCGTTCACGCCGTCCGGCGAATTCCGAAAGCGACGTGGCTCAATGACCGCGACCAATTTATGCAGCCGAATACTGAACTTTCTGCTGAATTTATTGACGATTGCACGATTTGGAATCTTTTCAGCAACAGCAATGCAACGACGGCGATGCGAAATGTCGAATACGAAAAGCAGATTTATCAAATTCGTAATCATTTTTTCCCTTTTACAGTTTCAGAAATAAAGCATTGGTCAATTACCGATGGCGACATTGCCGAAACTCTCGTTACTGCCGAAAATACTTTTGTCGCAAATTGGCTGTTGCAAAGAGATTTATCAAAAGAAGCAAAAGACGTTTTGAAACAAGGCAAGGAAATTTATAATTTTTACTTTGCAAATTTAGCACAAGTTCGCACAACCAAATTCCAAATCGAAACTTGGGACGCGGGTTGGTGGCAAATCCGCAATGTTCTGGCGGACGTAAATCTCGGCAAAGAAATGTTTGACGAGATAAAAATTTTGCATTATAAATTGAAAGTCAAGATTTTGCCGAAAATCAATGAATACGGAATAATGACCGTTTGATTGAGTAAAGTTGATTTAGAAAGAATTGAAAAAACATAATGACCGAAAACTTAGAAAATGTTGACAACCGCGACGGAACTGCGCTTGATGAAGAGAAGCAGTTTGAACTTTCTCTGCGTCCGACGCGCCTTCAAGAATACATCGGGCAGAAAAAGGTCAAGGACAATCTGCGCGTGTTTATGAAAGCCGCGCTCAAACGGCGTGAGGCTCTTGACCATATTTTATTGTTTGGTCCGCCCGGCACAGGCAAAACGACTTTGGCAATTATAACGGCTACTGAAATGGGCGCGGAAATCAAATCAACCGCCGCACCGATTATCGAAAAAGCTGGCGATTTAGCCGCGCTTTTGACCAATCTCGAAGAAGGCGACGTGCTTTTTATTGATGAAATTCATCGGCTAAATCCGGCGATTGAGGAAGTTCTTTATCCGGCGATGGAAGATTACAATCTCGATTTGATGATTGGGCAAGGCACGGCGGCGCGTTCCATCAAACTCGAACTGCCGAAATTTACGCTCATCGGCGCGACGACTCGTCCGGGTTTGCTGACTGCGCCACTTCGCGGGCGGTTCGGGATTATTTTTCATCTCGATTTTTATAATTTTGAAGATTTGCAAACGATTATTGAGCGTTCCGCATCCATTCTGAGCGTTGAAATCGAAGACTCAGGCGCAAAGGAAATCGCCCGCCGTTCACGCGGAACTCCGCGCATTGCTAATCGTCTGTTGCGTCGTGTGCGCGATTATGCCGAAGTTGATTACGACGGACGCATCACGGAAGCAGTCGCAATGGACGCACTCAATCGGATGGAAGTTGACACCTTCGGCTTAGATGAAATTGACCGCAAACTGCTTTTGACAATCATCGAAAAATTTGACGGCGGACCGGTCGGACTCGGAACAATTTCCGCTTCGATTCACGAAGAAAAAGATTCAATTGAGGAAATTATCGAACCATATCTGATCCAATGCGGCTTTCTAAATCGCACGCCACGCGGCAGAATGGCAACGCGACTGGCTTACGAACATCTCGGTTTAGACGAATTGATGAAAAAGCCTGACGCGCCGACTTTGTTTGATTAAAATGAGTTTTGCCTTGAATAAAAAAACCTTAATTGGAAAATTTAGGTTCAAACGGCTTTTTCGTTCAACTTTGATAATTTTAATCATTCTTTATCTTTTTGTGATGATTTCAGTTTATTTTGTTGCCGACAGCATTATTTTCCAACCTCAACAGAGTTTTTATAAAGATGATAGTTCTATAATTAAACTCACAACCAATAGTGGCGAAAAAATTTCCGCCAAATATTTTCCAAATCCGAACGCCGAATACACGATTCTTTTTAGCCACAGAAACGCCGAAGACATTGACGATGCGACAACTTTTTTGGAGCAACTTCAAAATGCCGGATTTTCGGTTTTGTCGTATGATTATCGCGGCTACGAAACAAACGAAGGCAAACCGAGCGAAGAAAATTCTTATCAAGACATTGAAACTGCTTATAAGTATTTAACCGACGAGTTAAAAATTCCGCCTGAAAAAATTATTATTCACGGGCGTTCACTTGGCGGTGCAGTTTCGATAGATTTGGCTTCACGCAAAATCTGCGGTGGTTTAATTGTTGAAAGTTCTTTTGTTTCAGCTTTTCGGGTCATTACAAAATATAAAGTTTTTCCGTTCGACAAACTCGATAATCTTAGCAAAATTCAACACATAAAATGTCCGATTTTGTTTATCCACGGAAAAAAAGATAATTTAATTCATTTTTGGCATAGTGAAACATTATTTGCTAATGCCAACGAACCAAAAGTTTCTTTTTGGGTAGATGAAGCCGGTCATAATAATGTTTTTGAGAAATCTAAGGAAAGCTACTTACAAGCAATCCAAAATTTTTCTGCAACAATAAATTTTCCGCGCGGCAGAGCCGCGAGGTATTGAATCGGAATTTTTATTTTTTTCTTATTTCCGTAGTAGAGCTACGGGGAATTAAACCTATAAGGAACGATTAAACAAATATAAAATGAGTTTTGAGTGAATCATTAATCTGCGAGAGTTTGTCGGAAGGGAGGAAATGATTTCCTCCCTTCCTCAAATCATTTCCTCCTTTCAGGGAAGTGTTTCCTCCTTTCAGGGAAGTGTTTCCTGAAGCCAGTTGAACTCTTGCGGACTTCGGCAATTAACTTTCTGCGCCGATTTCTTCTTCGTCCACGGAAACGTCCAATAAAGACGCGCTGGTAACCATATCGCCGTCGTTCATCCGAATCAGCGTTACGCCTTGTGCGCTTCTGCCGGTTTTGCGGATTTCGCCGGCTTCGAGACGGATGAGTTTTGCTTGTTGGGTGATGATGATGACTTCGGAATTCGGGTCAACGGGGAAAACGGCGACGACTTTGCCCGTTTTCTTAGTTGCCTTCATATTTATCACGCCGACACCGCCGCGATTTTGCAGGCGATATGTGCCGACTTTGGTTTGTTTGCCGAAACCTTGTTCGGAAACGGAGAGCATATTTTCGCTCTCGTCTTTTGAAACGGCGCACGCCGAAACCGCATAATCGCCTTTTCGCAGTTTGATGCCGCGCACGCCGCGGGCGACTCTGCCGAGCGGACGCGCATCCGATTCGTCAAACCGAATCGCCATTCCGTCGTGCGAGGCAATAAAGATTTGCTTTGCACCGTCGGTTTCAAAAACACTCAACAACTCATCATCCTCGTCAATGTTGATGGCGTTGATGCCGTTGGCGCGAATGTTTTGGTAAAGCGACAGAGCCGTTTTTTTTACGATTACTTTTTTCGTTACCAACGTTAAATAAAAGTCATAGGTAAAATACTTTAAGGCGAGAACATCGACCAGTTTTATGTCCGTCGGAATACTTATCAAATTGACTAACGCTTTTCCGCGTGCTGCTGTATCGGCTTCGGGAATTTCGTGGACTTTAATTTTGAAAACCTGTCCGTCGTCCGAGAAAATCATCAAAAACGAATGCGTCGAAGCGGTGAACAAATGATCAATAAAATCGTCATTTTTCGCTTTTGCTCCGAACCGACCTTTGCCGCCGCGAATCTGCGTCGAGTAGGCGGAAACAGGCGTTCGTTTGATATAACCGGCTTTTGTAACCGTTATCGCCACTTCTTCGTCGGGAATCAAATCTTCAATTTTTAGTTCGATTCCCGCATCAACAATCACGGTTTTGCGTTCATCGCCGAAATTTTTTCTAATCTCTTTTAGTTCGTCAATAATCACCTGACGCAACAATGGTTCGTTTGCCAAAATTGATTCAAGTTCGCCGATAAATTTGAGAATTGATTCAAGTTCGTCAATGATTTTCTGCCGCTCAAGAGCTGACAGACGGCGAAGTTGCAAATCGAGAATCGCCTGTGCTTGAATATCGCTAAAATTCAGACCGCCGATAACTTTTTCCACATCCTTCAAAAATCCCGCCAGCGTTTTGTCAGCAGGTGCGCCGCGCCAATTTTTGATTTCGTGAAGCGTCGCAAAATCGCCCGTCAACCACGCTTTCGCTTCATCGAGTGTGCGCGAACTGCGAATCAGCGGAATAATATAATCGAGCGCGTCAATCGCTTTGTTCAAGCCTTCCAAAATATGCGCCCGCGCTTTTGCCTTTCGTAAATCAAATTCGGTGCGACGGCGAACAACCTCACGGCGAAACGCGACAAATGCTTCGAGCATCTGTTTCAGATTCAAAACCTGCGGTTGTCCGTCCACAATCGCAATGCTGATGATCCCGAAAGACATCTGCAACTGCGTCATTTTGTAGAGTTTATTGAGAACAATTTGCGGCACGGCATCGCGTTTTAGCTCGATGACGACGCGGATGCCTTCGCGGTTCGATTCGTCGCGGATTTCCGCAATGCCGTCGAGTTTTTTCTCGTTGACGAGTTCCGCGATGCGTTCGATCAAGCGCGATTTGTTCAACTGATACGGAATTTCCGTTACAACCACCGCATCGCGCTCCGTATTTCCGCGCCCGACGCGATCAATCGCGGCTTTCGCCCGCATTTGCAAAATTCCGCGTCCTTCACGATAAGCGCGATGAATTTCCTCGCGCCCGTAAATAAATCCGCCCGTCGGAAAATCAGGTCCCGGCACGATTTCGATTAACTCATCTATCGTAATCTGCGGATTTTTTATTAGTGCAATCGTCGCCGTAATAATTTCCGTCAAATTATGCGGCGGAATCTTCGTCGCCATTCCAACCGCAATTCCCTCCGAACCATTCACCAACAAATTCGGAAAACGCGCCGGCAAAACTTTCGGTTCAGACAAGGATTCGTCATAATTCGGCTGAAAATCTACGGTTTCTTTTTCAATATCCGCCAACAATTCGGATGTAAGTTTCTGCATCCTTATTTCGGTGTAGCGCATTGCCGCTGCATTATCACCGTCTATTGAATTATGAACAAACACACCGTCGGCTAAAAGAAAGTTATGATGAACGTCAACCGTAATGTCATAAACGTCCGTTTTTTCCTTTAGCCAATTGATTTCGGTTATCTTATGGTTGTAATTTTCCGAAACATAGAGAAAATCCTCGAAAGAATCAAAATAAATAGAAACTCGTTCAAATTTCGGAATCCAATTGGCGTTGCGCTGCGATTGATAAAGTTCGGGCGTAATTGTTTCACGTCCAAATTCGGCAATCAACATCGAGCCATAACGCGAAATTCGCTTTCGCATCACTTGATTTTTGTAATCTTCGTCTTTCCATTTATTGCGTAGCGAATCGGCTGAAAGTTTCGCCATTTCGCGCATCATATTCGGATTTTCAAGTAATCTTTTTTTATTGCTTTGTTTTACGCCTCGAATTTGCGCCTCGACAAAATCTGAATTCTTTCTTTGATTCTTTATTTTTTCCCGATGAAGTTTTTTGGCTTCGGGTTTTGTCCAAAAACTTCTCGCCATATTTGAAAAATGGTTTTCGGCGTATTTGGCACGATATTCTTCCGTTTGCCACAAACGCTTTGAACTTTCGCTCATTTTTAAGCGCACTGCTTCCGAAGCTAAAGCGCGGGAAATCGCTTCCACAATTTCCGCACGTTTCGCTTCGTCTTGCCACATCGCTTTACTTTTTTCGGAAATAATCTTTGCAATACGAGTTTTTTCTTTCGTCGTCAACTCGCGTTTTTCGATGCCCGTTAAGGCTTCGCTCATTTTTTTGCGGTAATCTTCGTCTGCCCATAACGCTTTCATACGTTCCGAAATATCTATTGCCGTTTGCGGATTTTCGGCGTGGCGTTTTTTCAGGGTTTTAGAAACGCGCCGACCATTTTCTTGTCGAAATTTTGCATCTTTGTTTTGCTCGACAAAAAGTTTTTTGCGCTCTTCCAAAACGTGCGGATTTTCCGCATAGTAAT
>JANOXW010000512.1:0-5704 GCA_031418635.1 Acidobacteriota bacterium | reverse complement strand
TCCGCACCACCGCTTGAAATCTTGCTCCTTCAACTCCTTTGCTTTTTCGTATCTCATCAAATTTACTCCAATAAGATATTTGTGCCATCTTTATCAAAAGTTTTCAAATACCCAATTTATTTCGCAAGAGGTCTATTAAATAAACATTTAGAAAAAAAGGGATGAATAAGCGTGAAAGCCGCTTGATTCATCCCTTTTCTTTCGTCTTTTTAGTTCCGAAGCCATCAACAAATCAAAATGCCGCTATTTACGCTGGTTTTTGGATTGAACAGCCGGAGGTGAACCGCACGCTAATCGAACGATAAGACCATGGAACTGGCTTGTCGCCCGAACCGTGATGTCAACCGGCAGAGACGGATTAATTATCGTGTATGTTACCTGCACGGCATCATATGTGCCGGGCGTAAATGCCGGAAGATCAACAATGGCATTTGTTGTATTTACAACCGAAAGGGTTCGTAATCCGGTTCCCGAATCAATATGGTCAAATGTTATCTCTCCGACCTCATCGGTGTCCACATCAAAAGAAGAAAGACCACCAGGAAACATACTCGGATCGTCTCTGATAGTTGTAACCGGTGTGCAAGCGCATTGTGCTTGAATCAAAACACCGTGAAATTGGTTTGTTGCCCGCAATCTGATTTCAAAGGGTAAATTAGGATTGATTACTGAAAAAGTTGCTGTAACCGGAGCGTAAGTTCCGGGTGTGAATGCCGGAATATTTACCGTCGCATTCGTTGAACTCATCACCGTAAAGTTTCGCAACCCTGTGCCGGAATTAATTGAATCTACTGTTATTTCACCTTCTGCGCCGGTTATCGCAAAAGAATTGAAATTTGGATCCGGAAATAAAGTCGGGTCTTGAGTAAGCGTAAGAGACGGATTGCAAGTGGTCGGAAAGATTGTTGGGACGCTTTGTACATCAATATTGTCAACGCCAATCCATTCGTCGTTGCCAACCGCATTAACCGTTAATACTCTTATTTCGAGAGCAATGACATTTTCGGCTTCGGGCGGCAGAATGACATCAATTTGAGAAGTTCTCGTGGCTGTTCCCGGATCGGTGGCATCGGCGATATACGCACTCGGCACATCCGTAAATGGTCCGGTTTCATCATCGCGGAAGCGAAACTGGACAGCGACTTGTTGCACGGCATTATTCGACGTGCTGTCTAAATCGCGGATGGTGGCGCGAAAACGGATGTTGCTTTGTCCAATCGTATTGACCAGCACATTGACGTAGGGCGCGTATGCCGTGTCCGAACCTTTGAGTGCGATGGTCGGATTAGCGATTTCAAATTCGGCGACTCCGCCCGGAACTAAAGTATTCGGATTAGTCTGATTAGCCCGCACATTAAGCGCAAATGATTCTGCCAAAACGGTGCGAGCATCTTGTCCGGTCGTAACGGGCGTGTCGGCTCCCGAATAACCTCTGACGCGCAGGTCGTTGCTAACGCTCCAAACATTATCTGTGGTAATCAAATTCGGATTTGACCAATCCAGAAAATACGGAACTGCCGTGTGTGCAAAAGCTATGGTTGTAATAATTAAAATAGTTGCAATGGTCAAAACAGAAATATACTTCCGTTTTCTCAAATTCTTTTTCATTCGTAATTCTCCTAAAATTTTAAAGTTTGAGTTCAGAGCAAAGACATTCGTATTGATTCTATATTGATAAGAATACAAGGCGTGTATTCACAAAAATCTGTTTTGCCAAGTGAACGAGGCAAGAATACTAAAAATTATAGCGTAAGGCAAGACGTTTTGACACTATTTTATCGCCTCAGTTTGATTCCGCAAATCATTCCCTGCCTTCCGCAAATCATTCCCTGCCTTCAGGAAACCATTCCCTGCCTTCAGCGAATGATTCTCTGCCTTCAGGAAATGATTCCCTGCCTTCAGGAAACCATTCGCGGAAGGCAGAGAATCATTCGCGGACAGACGGTTTTAACCGATTGTTTGCTCCAGATTGTTAATTATTAACGAACAATAATCGTGCGATGGAGTATTTTGACGTTGAGCCAACTGTAAGCAAACGCCGCGCTACTGTATAAAAAATAAAGCAAGTGCATCGGCAAAACGCCGAGCGTGAAAAAGAAACCTTTGCGCTTTAGAAAGAATTTATAAAAATCGTGGTTGACGGCGACAAGCGCGAACAGACACGCGATTGAAGCAAAAATAAACCACCAACGCCACACCAAAAATGGCAATGATAACACAAATAATCCGGCTAAAACGGCACTGATTTTTTGCGAGTTTTTGACATTCAAATTGTGCGCGACTTGTGGATTGAGCAAAATCAATTCCGCCCACGGCACGGCACGTTGCCAAAAATCAGTCCGCAAAATCGAAGCGAAACTCCATTTTTTCAAATGCTTGGCTTGTAGTTCGGGAACGAGCAAAATTCGATAACCTTTCTCGCGCAGACGATAGCCGAGTTCGATGTCTTCAACCGACGGAATTTCAAACTTCTCCGCGTCGAAACCGCCGACATCTAAAAACGCTTCGCGCTTGACCGCGCCGAATCCCGACCAAAAAGTATCTGCTTCGCCGCCGGACGTTTGATGAAAAAAACGGTGCATCAAATTTCGATACTGCGAGAAAAAATCGGGTTCGCCCGGCGCGTCGTCGTAAGAGCCGAAAATCGCCGTATAATCAGTATTTTCCGCGAAACTTCGGCGCACATCCCGAATCGTTTCCGTCCGCACAACGACATCAGCATCAATAAATAAAATAATTTCGCCCGTAGCTTGTTGAACTCCCTGATTTCTCGCGTTTGCCGCGCCGCTTTTCTCAGGAAGTGTAATAACCGTCGCGCCGAATTGTTTGCCGATTTCAGCGGAATCGTCGGTTGAGCCGTCGTTGACCAAAATAATTTCCGTCGCTTCATCAGCCGCCAACGCTAAAGTGGGAAGACATTGCTTGAGAAAATCCGCGCCGTTATAGACAGCAATGACTACCGATAAATTATGATGAGATAAATCTGTATTATTCATTCAAACAAATTCAATTATTTTTACGGACGACATAGACGATAAAATCTGCTACATATTGACTGCGTTCAGTGCTGAACACGACGGGTTCTAATTTGCTGATAATTTCCTGCAACCAGATAGGCAATCGGCGCGACCACAAAAAACTCAAGCCCCTAACCGACACCCGTTTTCCTCCGCTTTCAAGTAATTTGAGCAAATAAGGCGGCGAGATGGCAAACTCATAATTTGACGCTCCTGAAATAAAGTGCATCAACTTAAATTTATTAGCGATGTTCATAGCAAATCCGCTCGGCGAAAATGAAGACGGTTCACGCGCCACCATATAACCGCCCGGACGAAGCACGCGCAACCCTTCGGCTATCGCTCTTTCCATTACGCCCTGACCGACTAAATGATGAAGCACATAATCAAACAAAACGATGTCAACGGAATTATCTTTGAAAGGTAAAAGATTAGCGTCGGCTTCTACTGCTTTGAAAACTGTCTTGCCTTCATTAACCAAAACTTCGTGGTTAATGTCCACACCAATGCGAGTAATTTCAGGCTCTTGCCAAACTCTTCGATACAAACTGCCACCGCCGGCACCGATGGCAAGAATTACGGGTCGCTCAAATTCGTCAGCCAGAGATTTGACACTTTCTACTGACCGCACGTTAGTTTTATCGTCGTGGTGAATACACCAATGATGCGGAATTAGTTTGTTTAAAAATCCCTGTTTCGCCCGTGTTTCATATAAACGGTTATCTCTTTCAAAATCAAACGCCTCTTTTTTGTCCATATTATTACGCCCAAAGTAAATTGAAGTTTTAAGTCCGATGTTGTTTTATCAGATTCACTGCCCGTTTTCAAACCTCTGTCAAATTTCCGGCTTTTGTTATAGGGCAGTTTTTCGTAAAAGAATATCCCAGCCGGGTCCAACCCACTTAAATAACGACGAAACTAAAGGAAGCTTCTTGAGAAACTGATAAGTGCGAATTTGTAGGCGCGTCATCGGTGAAAATTGTTGCAATGCGGCAGGTGCGACATCGGCAAGAACAAATTCCTTTGCCGAAAAATGATCTTTGGCAAGACGGTTAAATTCCCGATATGACAATGTTTTCGTGTTTTCATAATGCGCTCCGCTGCGCCAAAAAACATAACGCGCTTGAAGACTGCGCGGCAGAAAACCGATTCCCCAAAGATAAGCGTAAGGATCGCGTGCCAACGCAAAACGATTAACCGAATTGATATACATCGCGCCGTTTTCAACGAGCAAACGCGCACATTCGGCGAAAACTCGCTCTTGGTCGCGGACAAATTCAATCGTCGAATTAGCGACAATCAAATCAAAAGATTTATCAGCAAACGGCAGATTTTCAGCACAACAACAAACCAGCGGCGGCGCAGGAATTCCCAAATCCATAAATCGGCGGCGGCTGACGTGAAGCCAACGCATCGCAATATCAATGCCGACGACTTGTTCAAAACGCGCGGCGGCGGGCGCAAGAAAAGTTCCCGTTCCCGAACCTATTTCCAAAACCCGTTTGGCACGAATCGGCTGTTTGAACATTCCATTTTCAAAAAGTTCAAGAGTGCGTCGGGCTTTTTCCGCGCCGAGTCTGACACTGCGGATAAATTTCGGACGCAAATCTTCGGGCGTGATGTCGCTGAAACTCCAATAATAAGTGAGCAATTTTTCCAAATCATACTTTTCAAGCCCGTCAAGCACGATTTCCGTGCGCTCATAATCTTCCTGAAAATTCAAAAACGGGTCGGGAAAAACGCGAAAATCGGGAATGCCGTCGTGCAGTAGATAATCCTTTTGACATGCGGAACAGTGATAACCGTTTGCCAAAACATCCAACGCGCCGCGACACAACGGACAAACAAAATCAATTTCGCGTAACGCCGGCAATAAATTTTGTGGATGTGTTTTGTCTGAAAGTGTGGTGTTCAATTGCGGTTGCATAATTTTTAGCCACAAAAAAGCACAAAAATCTCAAAAAAATATTTTTGTGTCGCGGAGCGTCTGTGCTTTTTTGTGGCTATTCAAAATCTTTTTAACAAAATTCTGCTCAAACCGAAGCAACTGAATCTTCTTTCTGCGCCCGTTTTGCGCCGACGATTGCTCTTGTCAGTTGCACGGGTTGATAGACGATGCTCGACCACAAAAACACTTCGTTGGTGCAGTAACATTCTTTTGCCTTGATGCTTGCCCGCAGTTTTTGCGCTTTTTCGGAATCCCAAATTTCAAAAAAACTGTTTTTTCGCAAATTTCCCAGCGGACGATGTTGTTCGCAAACGCTGACATCGCCGTTAGCATAAACTACACCCGTCAAAACTCCGGCTTTGCACGGCACAAATTGCGATTCGCTTTCGATAGTTTTGACCTTTGCCCATTGCAGCATAGGTTCGACGCTTGAGCCGAAACGCCCTTTTTCGCGGTCGCTCCAGACTTCGGCGACGTGGCGATAGAGTTCTTTGTATTTTTGTAGATGCGGACCTTGCAACGACGGATTTTTGCGGTCGCCGCGAATAACTGCCAGATTGTGATGTTCCATCATCGGACAATTATCGTGCAGATATTCGGTCAATTGCCACGCCTCGTCCATATTTTCGCCCATCGCTACCGTGTTAGCGTGAATCCGAAGGCGCGGGTCTTCTTTTTGCAATTCAGCCAACATCGCGTAAGTTTCCATCGCTTTTTCAAACGATTGCGGATTGCCGCG
>JANOXW010000511.1:0-1838 GCA_031418635.1 Acidobacteriota bacterium | reverse complement strand
TAAATTCCAAAATAAAGCAACCTAGCGACATAAAGGGTAAGAAAGTAGCTTTTACAAGAGGTTCTCCGTCTCAGTTCTTGTTAATGCAGTATTTGAAAAAAAATGGAATGTCAATGAGTGATATTCAAAGGGTTGAGGTGGATGATCCCGGCAGAGCAGGTGAAGCCTTTGTTTCTGGAAGTGTGGATGTTGCTGTAACTTGGGAGCCAAATATTTCTCAGATCGTCAGTTCTGGTAAAGGAAGAATATTGGAAAGCACTAAAACCTTTCCAGACTTAATTTTTGATGTTATGGTAGTTAGCCCTGATTCATATGAAAAACGTAAAGAAGACATTCAAAAATTTGTTAATGGTTGGTTAAAAGCCATTGATTATATCAAGGCAAATCAAAAAGAATCTTATTCAATAATGGCAAAAAGTATGAATATCACAGAAAATGATTTTCCTGCGATGGCAGAAGCCTTAAAATTTGCTGATATTACTCGCAATAAAGAAATGTTACTTCCAACTGGAAATTCAAAGGCTATTTTAATCTTTGATGAAGCGGTAAAGGATTGGTCAAACGAAAAACTTATTCAAACTGTTAATGAAGGGAAAAATCTGATAACATCCGAGTTCATTGAAAAATACAAGTGATAGTCCTTTTATGTTTATTAATTATTGTTTTATTACTTCTTTACCTAGGATTTGAGATAGGGCAAGACGTAATATTTAACAGAAAAAAGTTTTTTACGTTTTTTGAGAAGCCCAGACTACAAACGAAAATCATTTATAACATAGCCATCTTGATTTTTGTTCTTGCTATTTGGGTTTTATTGAGTTATACCAATGTTGTAAGTAGTCAGTTTCTTCCGACACCTTATGCAACTCTATCAGCTTTTCTTGAGTCGCTAGTTTCGGGCGAATTAATAAAAAATACTTTAGTTAGTCTTTATCGAGTAGGGATAGGTTTTTTGCTTGCAAGTATTATAGGTGTTTTACTTGGAAGCATCATCGGAACTTTTTCGAGAGTTGAAGCACTTTTACAACCTTTAAATTCTGCTATTCGATATATTCCGCCAACTGCGTTTATTGGACTTTCAATAATTTGGCTTGGAATAGGCGAGGTAAACAAAATTGCGCTGATTTTCTTTGCTGTTATCTTCTACATAATACAAATGGTAGCCGACACAGTAAAGTTAGTTCCAAAAGTTTATATTGAAACTGCACAGATTTTGGGTGCAACACGGAGAGAAATATTTACCCGAATAATTTTATCAAGTTCAATTGCTGATATTCTTGCAGTTATTAGAGTGAATTTAGGTGCGGCGTGGACTTTTTTAATTGTAGCTGAACTTGTTTCTGCTCAAAACGGATTAGGCTATTTGATGTCAATTAGCCAAAGGTTTCTTCAAACACCTAAACTTTTTGCTTTGATTTTCTTTGTCGGATTTTTAGGGTTTTTAAGTGATTCATTGTTGGCTAGAGCAATTAAGTATTTTTCACGATGGAAATAGAGCATGCCATTCAAATAAAAAATTTGAGCAAAAATTTTGGCAATCATACGGTCATTGAAAATTTAAATCTAAACATAGAATGGGATTTATTACAATCTAATGGATCATGTATCAGGCACATTTCAACGACATATTGCTTTTCATTAAAAGCAACATTTTGAGGCTCAATGAATATCTTTTTAGCTTGTGAATGAAAGTCTATCTTATTAATCGACAATTCTAATACGTCAAAACCTTTATAATAAGTATTTTCTGAATCTGTAATATTAATTAAGGTGTCTTCCGGAAAACTAAATAGTAGTCCACTTTTGCCACTTCTATTCACGGAAACGTCGGCTAATTT
>JANOXW010000510.1:0-2299 GCA_031418635.1 Acidobacteriota bacterium | reverse complement strand
TCCGCACCACCGCTTGAAATCTTGCTCCTTCAACTCCTTTGCTTTTTCGTATCTCATCAAATTTACTCCAATAAGATATTTGTGCCATCTTTATCAAAAGTTTTCAAATACCCAATTTATTTCGCAAGAGGTCTATTAAATTAATATTTTCCCACGTCAGAGCCGAAAAACCCGAACACATCACTTTTAATAAAGTCCGTCTGCGTCCGAATTGGTTTGTAAATATTGATTCGCGCAAATTTGTTTTTACCGACATCGCTTGGGAAAACCACAAAGGAAGAAAATCGGAACTCAAAGCGGAATTAGCCGCCTTGACTGAGCGCGGTTTTCAAGAACCGCACAATTTTCAGTTATTAACCATTGCCTTTCGCAATCTGGCGGCAAATGCCGAAGAATTTAACCGCTTTGAAGAATCCTCGAACTTTCGCAAATCGGCTTCCGAATGTGAAAGACTCGAAAGACTCAATCGCCAAAAAACTAAATGGAACGAACTCAAACAACATTGGGGCAAGCACATAATTTGTCGGCAATTCTTTTCAGAAGCGAAAAAGACTCTGACGGAAAGTGGAAAACTGCTCTGGAAAGCACCGATTGATCTTGTCCATTATCTCTATCGTTATCTCAGCGGTTACGGCGAAAAATGGTTTCGCGCATTTTGCTGGTTATTGGTTATCTGGTTTGCTTTTGCGGTTATGTATTATTTTGCTCAAGGTTTCGAGGGAAATAACATACTCGGTTTTGGAGATTCAATCGGCTACAGTCTGCAAGTAATGACGCTGCAAAGACCTGAACCGCGCCCGGAAGCAGGTTTAACCCGCGTTATCTACGGAATGGAAACGATCTTCGCACCGCTGCAAGCTGCACTTCTCGCGCTGGCGATTCGGCGGAAATTTATGCGGTGATTTCAGTTATCAGTCAACAGTTACTTCCATAAAGTTTGAAAACCGCAACCTTAATTATATTTAAGCCGGGAGCGCACGCATCCCTGCGTGCTGGACGCGAAGCGTTCAAAAATGACTCGATGGTCATTCAACTTTATTTTACGCGGAGGCTTTCACGCCGCGAAGCGCGACGTAGCACGCACGGATGCGTGCGCTCCCAGCTAAAAGCATTAAATATATTCGTTCGACATTTTATACCGGCACTTGATAAAGCGTTCGTTTCGGCTTAACTTATCTGTAAGACTCAAACTTATTCCGTAAAAAACTTTTGGGAAAATTATGTGGCGAATTCTATTTATAATGCTGTTGGTGGTGTCTTTTGCTGTGTCCAATGATGTTTTCGGACAGGCGAAAGAGGAAATGTCGTTTGACCAACGAATCGAAAAACTGCAAAAGATTGACGGTTTTATGCCGCTTTATTGGGACGCGAAAGGCGGGAAGATGTGGTTGGAGATTGCGCGGTTTAATCAAGAGTTTCTTTATCAGGTTTCGTTGCCCGCGGGACTCGGTTCAAATCCGATTGGATTGGACAGAGGACAGCTTGGGCGCACGTTTGTTGTTTATTTTGAGCGCGTTGGCAATAAAATTTTGATGATTCAGCCGAATTATCGCTATCGCGCTTTATCCGATGACGAGGCGGAACGCAAAGCGGTGGAAGATTCTTTTGCGCGTTCGGTTATTTTCGGGTTTAAGGTCGAAGCGGAAAAGGACGACAAGGTTTTGGTTGATGCGACGGCGTTTTTACTGCGCGACGCACACGGTGTGTCCGAGCGTTTGCGGCAAACGAAGCAGGGAAATTATCGCGTTGACGATTCGCGGAGTGCTTTTTATATGCCGCGCACGAAGGGATTTTCGTTAAATACTGAAATTGAAACGACGATAACCTTCGCGGGCGACGACGCGGGCAGATTAGTCGGTTCGGTTACGCCGACGGCGAATTCCGTAACCGTCCGTGAACATCATTCGTTGGTCGAATTGCCCGACGCGAATTATAAACCGCGCAACTTTGACCCGCGTGTTAATTCAATCGGCATCACGTTTTATGATTTTGCGTCGCCTTTTACCGAAAACATCGAAAAGCGTTGGATTTCGCGGCATCGTTTGGAAAAGAAAGAGCCGAATGCGCCCGTGTCCGAAGTCGTTAAGCCGATAGTTTATTATGTTGACAACGGTGCGCCTGAACCGATTCGGTCAGCGTTGGTCGAAGGCGCGTCGTGGTGGAATCAAGCGTTTGAAGCCGCCGGATTCAAGAATGCTTTTATCGTCAAAGTGCTGCCGAAAGACGCTGACCCGATGGACATTCGCTATAATATGATCAATTGGGTGCATCGTTCGACACGCGGTTGGTCGTATGGCGC
>JANOXW010000509.1:0-3207 GCA_031418635.1 Acidobacteriota bacterium | reverse complement strand
CCATAAATCAGTAAATGGACCACTATGATTGCTGTTCAGCATCTCTGGGGAGACATAGAGTGGGGTACCGACAAAGGTTCCTCTCTCCTTCACATTCGATTCATCTAAATCTATATCAGTAATGCTCCTCCTCGACTCTCTATTATGATTGTCTTCTATTTCTTCTTATTTCCTTTCTTCATTGAACATTTTAGAATCTCCGAAATCAGACTATATTCATATATTTAGTTAAGCAAAATTTACTTGCTTTGGTGCTAGTTTTGTCGGTTATGTTTCCGTCTTTTACGGCGGCGCAAACCGCGACTAAGGCGAAATCGCCAGCGGTGAAGGCGGCGGAAAATATCACTTCAGAACAATTAAAAGATTACCTTTATTTTGTTGCGTCGGACGAAATGGAAGGGCGCGACACGCCTTCGCGCGGACTCGACACAACCGCGAAATTTATCGGCACAATGTTAGCGCGTTGGGGATTCAAACCCGCCGGCGACAATGGAACATTTTTCCAAAAAATCGCTTTGACCCGCGATTTGATTGATGTTGACAACAACAAACTCGAAATTGGCAATCAAAAATTTGCGTTTGGCGAAGACTTCTTTCGCTTGGCTGGAAACGGCGCGGCAAATGCGCCTTTAGTTTTTGCCAAAGACGGTTGGTTTGTTAAATCGAAAGGCATTGACGCGCTAAACGGCGTTGATGCGAAAGGGAAAGTTCTCGTTATTTATGGCACGGGTTTTAGTCGCAATACGCTGACACCGTTTCCAAAAGGCATCACGCCCGCCGATTTAGCCGGTGAAAAAGGCGTTGATTGGGCAGACCCGATGACATATGCCAAACAAAAAGGCGCAGTTGGCGTTATTTTAGTTGCGTCGCCCGATTTACAGCAAAATTGGGAACAAGCCCAACGCTTTTTATCACGCGGCGGGCTTTATCCTGAAAAGTTGCGCGACACCAGCGCGGGCAAAGCCTTGCCGACAGTGCTGGTAAATGCCAAAGTCGGCGAAGCGATCTTTGCCGACGAAGCGGGAAACACGAGTTCGACAACCGCTTTTGACACGAAAAAGACGGCAAATCTGAGCGTGGCAAGCAAATCCGAAACCGTGATGACACAAAACGTCGTCGCTATTTGGGAAGGCAGCGATCCTGTTTTGAAAAGTGAGATGGTTGCCATCGGCGCACACTACGACCACGTTGGAATGAATCCGAATGCGAAAGGCGACGATAAAATCTGGAACGGCGCGGACGACGATGGTTCGGGAACGGTTTCCGTGCTTTCGATGGCGGAAGCACTATCAAAATCGCCCGTGCGCCCGAAGCGTTCGATCCTTCTCGTCTGGCATTGCGGCGAGGAAAAAGGCTTATGGGGAAGCGAATATTTCAACAAATTTCCAACCGTTGATATTAAGAAAGTCATTACGCAACTCAACATTGATATGATCGGGCGTAGTCGCAAAAGCGATGACACGAATCCGAAAAACGCTAACTTGACGGGCGAAAACGGAGTTTATGTGATCGGTTCGGAAATGATGAGTTCAAAACTCGCGGAAGTTACCAAATCGGTCAACAACTCGTTTATGAATCTGAATTACGATTATCGCTATGACGACCCGAAAGACCCGAATCGGTTCTTTTTCCGTTCCGACCATTTCAACTACGCCATCAACGGCATTCCGATTGTCTTTTGGTTTGACGGCGTTCACGAAGATTATCATCAACCGGGCGACGAACCGCAAAAGATTGACTACACTAAAATGCAGAATATTGCGCGAACAATTTTCTTGACGATGTGGGAATTAGCCGATTTGAAAGAACGCCCAAAGGTTGACAAACAACTTCCACCGGAATTGACGCGAAGATAAAAATAAATGCAGAAACACGCACGAAGTAAGCAGTAATGGAAAATGGATAACGGAAAATGGTTAATGAAGAAAAATCTAAAACCTGCGTAAAAACAGGCGTTTAAAGAATTTGAGGAATTTTCATTAGACCTGAAAACTTATGCTCACTTGCTTAAGTTTGCGATTTCATATTTACTTCGTGTGCGTTTCTGCCTTATTCTTCTTCAAAATCTTTAGCAGCAACTTCGCGCATTTTGTCGCGCACCAAATCGTAAGAAAAACCTTGCCGCAGCAGAAAATCGTAAAACTTTTTAACCTCAGCGCGTTCCGTCGGTTTGCCTGTTCCGCGCAGACGTTTTTCGATGGCACGATCAATAATTTCTTCTTCGGGTGTTTCTGAAAAGGCTTTTTCGATTGCCGCATCAACCGTTTCTTTGTCGAGTTTTTTCTGCGCTAATTTTTGTTTCAAAACACGCTTGCCGATTGGTTTTTGGCGGATTTTCGATGAAGCAAAGTTTTTGGCAAATTGCGCGTCGTCCAAATATCTGTAGCTTTCAAGTTTTTTGATAACTTCTTCGACAATCGCGCTGTTCGTCCATTCTTTTTCCATCAAGCGCGTCCGCAATTCCATAATCGAACGCGGCTTATATGTGAGCAAATTAACCGCGCGGTCGAAGGTTTTTTGCCGCGCTTTTTCAACGTCTTTGATGATGCGGTCTTTGTCGTCTTTTATTACTTTCCTCATTTTCCACATTGTTATGTAAGAAAATTTTAACTTTTTAACTTGCAAATCTGAAATCCGAAATCCACAATCCAAAATATGTTTGATGGCATCCTAATTATTGACAAACCCGAAGGAATAACTTCGCACGATGTTGTGGCGCGGTGTCGCCGGATATTAAAAACAAAACGCATCGGACACACGGGAACGCTTGACCCGTTTGCGACAGGCGTGATGGTCATTCTCGTCGGCAAAGCGACGCGCCTCGCGCAATTTCTCGACAAAGACGCGAAAGAATATGAAGCGGTCGTGCGCCTCGGGTTTGAAACTGATACGGGAGATCGGACGGGAAGTCCAAAGTCCAAAGTCCAAAGTCCAAAGTCCGAAATCCAAAATCTAAAGTCTATCTTGGTTGATGAAATTGAGAATGTTTTGAAAGATTTTCGTGGGGAAATTGAACAAACGCCGCCGATGTTTTCAGCGAAAAAAGTTAATGGCAAAAAACTTTACGAATTGGCGCGAAAAGGCATCGAAATCGAGCGCAAACCTGACAAAGTTACAATCTATGAATTACGAATTACGAATTGCGAATTACGAGAAAATACCGATGACTTTGGGCTTTGGACTTTGGATTTTGGACTTCGAGTGTCT
>JANOXW010000508.1:0-1856 GCA_031418635.1 Acidobacteriota bacterium | reverse complement strand
CGAGTCAACATTCGTCACCCAATCACGCAAGGCTTCGTTAATCGCGTCCTTTAAAGTCTTACTTCCAGCGTCAACGCCACGCACTTCCGCGCCCAAAAGTTGCATCCGAAAGACATTCAACGCCTGTCGCCGCATATCTTCCGTTCCCATATAAACGACGCATTCCAACCCGAAAAGCGCACAAACCGTCGCCGTCGCCACGCCGTGCTGTCCCGCACCTGTTTCGGCAATAATCCGTTTTTTGCCCATTCGGTTGGCGAGTAAAACTTGCCCGATGGCATTATTTATTTTGTGCGATCCCGTATGATTAAGGTCTTCGCGTTTGAGATAAATCTGCGCTCCGCCAAGTTTTTCGCTCAACCTTTTCGCGTGAAAAAGCGGAGTCGGACGACCCGAAAACTCTTTCAATAGTCGCATAAACTCGGCTTGAAAATCCGCATCGTCGCGGGCAATAAAATAACTTTCAGTCAATTCTTCAAGCGGCGACATAAGCGTTTCGGGAACAAATCGCCCGCCGAATTCGCCCCAATAACCGCGTTCATTTGGTTGGATGTTGAAATTCATATTTCTTTAATTTTCGTTTGTTTTCGGTTTGAAATGCAAGGTAAGATAAACTTCTGCCAAATATTCTTTTGCTAAATGCGTGAAATAAATCTTTCAGCCGACGAATTAGTTGCTGCTTTGCTCAATCTTGTGGATGAGCGAAATGTCTGTATTTTAGACAGTTGCGGTGTTAATCATCTCGAATCGCATCTTTTGATTGCGGGCATAAATCCCGTCGAAATTCTTGAAATTTCCAATGAAAATCCAAAAGATTCACTCAACATTTTGGACGAAAAACTTTCGCAAACAAATTTAGCTTGCATCTTTACGATTTCTTATGATTTCGGCTTAAAACTCGAAAACATCAAACCGCGCAAAAAGCAATTTTCTGCTTTTGACGAACCTGATTTGTTTTTGGCTTTTTTCGATTGTTTGGTCGTTCACGATTACAATTTGCACAAATCGTATCTTGTTGGAAATGAAGAAAAGTTTGACGAGATTGACAAGGTTTTGCTTAATGTTTGTGCGGAACGCACAAACATTAAGCAAAATCGCGTCGCGCAAGTTTCATCAAATTTCACCCGCGAAAATTACATTGTCGCTATCGAACAAATCAAAAAACATATTTGTCAAGGCAATACTTATCAGGCAAATCTAACCCAACAACTTCGCTCTCGATTGCCGAAAAATCTTACGCCGCAAGAAATCTTTCACCGTTTGCGAAAAAATCATCCCGCGCCTTTTGCTGCTTTTCTCAAACGCAAAAACGATTTTGTCGTCAGTATTTCGCCCGAAAGGTTTTTTAAAGTCCAAAGTCCAAAGTCCAAAGTCCAAAGTTCGATTATTGAAACATCGCCGATTAAAGGAACTCGTCCGCGTGGAAATACAAAAGAGAAAGATTTGCAATTAAAAAGCGAACTTTTAGCTTCTGAAAAAGACCGCGCTGAAAATGTGATGATTGTTGATCTTTTGCGAAACGACATCGGCAGAATTTGCCGATTCGGAAGCGTTGAAGTTGTAAAATTATTTGATTTGGAAGAACATCCAACGCTTTTTCATCTTGTTTCGACAATCAAAGGTGAACTGTGCGAAAATCTAAATTTATCCGACATTATCTGCGCCGTTTTTCCGTGCGGCTCAATCACGGGCGCACCCAAAATCCGTACAATGCAGATTATTGATGAAATCGAAACCGCATCGCGCGGTCTTTCGATGGGCGCAATCGGTTTTTCGAGTCCAAAGTCCAAAGTCCAAAGTCCAAAGTCAGAAAACAAAAATGACTTTTGACTTTTGACTTTGGACTTTGGACTAGG
>JANOXW010000507.1:0-2196 GCA_031418635.1 Acidobacteriota bacterium | reverse complement strand
CTTGATTGCGCCGCCGGGGAAGATTGTCGGCGGTTCGATAAAGTTTAAGGGCGAAGAATTGACGACCGCAAGCGAAAACCGTCTGCGCGAGATTCGCGGTAATGATGTGGCGATGATTTTTCAAGACCCGATGACTTCGCTCAATCCGGTTTTCACCGTCGGCGAACAGATTGCCGAAGCGTTGCGTCTGCATCGAAATTTGAACAAAAAAGATGCGATGGACGCGGCAATCGAATCAATGAAAGAAGTTTCGATGCCCGCGCCGGAACGCAGAATAAAAGATTATCCGCACCAACTTTCGGGCGGAATGCGACAGCGCGTAATGATTGCGATGGCTCTCGCGTGCAATCCCGAATTGCTCATTGCCGACGAACCGACAACCGCGTTGGACGTTACGATTCAGGCGCAGATTCTCGAACTTTTGGACGAACTTCGCACGACGCGCAAACTTGCAGTTTTGCTCATCACGCACGATTTAGGCGTGGTCGCGGAAGTCGCCGATAGAGTTGCGGTAATGTATACGGGGAAAATCGTTGAAGAATCGGGCGTTGATGAAATTTTCGAGCATCCGAAACATCCTTACACGCAAGGTTTGTTGCGTTCCGTGCCGAAACTTCGCGGCATCGGCGAAGCGAAGGAAACACGCCTTTTGACGATTGACGGAACTGTGCCGAGTCCGACGCATCTACCCGACGGTTGCCATTTTGCACCGCGTTGCGAATTTCGGATGGACAAAATCTGCACACAGGGCGAAATTTCGCTTTTTGAATTAGCCAACAATTCTAAAGTGCGTTGTGTTCTTTATGATGAAAAACGAAAATTTGAAATTGCGCGGCATAAAACTTTATCTGCGCTATCCGAAGATTGAAGACTTGGCGGAATTTACGGCTTTGAATATTGCCAGCAAAAAATTTCATCGCGGTTTGGTCAATCCGCCGACTGACAAAAAAAGTTTTACCGAATACTTAAAACGCAATGACAGCGAGACAAATGAATGTTTGCTCATCTGTGAAATCGAAAGCGGAAAAATTGCGGGCGCAGTTAATCTTTCACAAATATTTCACGGCGTTTTTCAAAATGCTTATTTAGGTTATTACATCGGCGCGGACTTTGCTGGCAAAGGTTTGATGAGTGAAGCAATTTATTTGATGTTACAGTTTGCCTTCAAAAATCTAAAATTACATCGCGTAGAGGCAAATGTTCAGCCGCATAATTTATCTTCAATCGCAGTTTTGCGTAAAAACAATTTCACCAAAGAAGGCTTTTCGCGCAAATACCTGAAAATCGGCGGACATTGGCGCGATCACGAAAGATGGGCGATAATTTTTGAAGATTGGAAAGGTTCTGAAGTAAAAAGTAAAAAGGCAAAAGTAAAAAGTTAGGAAGCAATTCTTTACTTTTTACTTTTGCCTTTTTACTTTTTACTTATTTCTTCTTTTTGGTTTTCCTGAGCAATGGCATAGAGCGCGGATTTGACTTGAAAAGGCGTTAAATTCGGATATGCGTCGAGTAAAAGTGCGATTATTCCGACGATGTGCGGACAGGCAAAGCTGTTTCCCGTCAGATTTCGATAACCATTATTTAGCCAAGCTGTGCGGACATTTACGCCCGGCGCGGTGAGTTCGATGATTTCGCCGTATTTGAAGCCGAAATTTAACGGATTGCTCTCGTCGCTTTTGCTGACGGAAATCAGCGATGACGAAAAGACGGACGGAAAACTCGGTTGCGGCAGATTGTTTGCCGCCGCGACGACGATACAACCGGCTTGATACGCACGGTCAAGCAAATCGTGCAACGGCGCGAAAAATTGCGGCTTGGTCGTGCCAAGACTTAAATTTACAATATGACAGCGTTTTTTGATGGCGTATTCAAGTCCGGCAAGAAACGCTTGTCCGTCGCCTAAACCGCCTGCACCTAAAACTTTAATACTGCAAATTTCGACATCCGGCGCAATGCGCGTGATTATTCCCGCACAAGCCGTGCCGTGTCCCGCCGAATCGCCCGCGTCCGACGCTTCAAAAATTATCCTTTTATTATCTTTGTGAGCTTCAACCGATTCTTTAACTTTTCCCTTTAAATCAGGATGATTTTCATCAATTCCGCTATCTATAATCGCCACGCTGACACCTTTGCCCGTGCGCGATTTCCACCCGTCATCAATTTGAAAATAGGTCGAAGCTATTGAATTTTGTCTTG
>JANOXW010000506.1:0-1779 GCA_031418635.1 Acidobacteriota bacterium | reverse complement strand
TCAACAAACATCAGCGAATCAAAGCCCAAATCGGCGAGTTTATCTTCCAAAACAACATCAGAAAGCGGACGATTTGAAACGCTTGCAACGATTTTGCGAATCCAAAGCGCGGTGTCGTCGCCTTTTGAGTCGGCGACAACTTTCGTTTTATTTTTCGACTTCGCTTCAAGTGTTTGAAGCATTTCGACGACTTCGGGACGTTTCACTTTGCGCGTCGCCGTGCGCGGCAATTCAAACGGCGTGAGATGCAAAACTTTGACTCGTTTGAAAAACGGCAACGAAGCGGAAACTTCGCGGAAATGTTCCTCGACTTTTTTGTTCGTGTCGCTTCGTGAAAGCGCGATGTCGTATTCGTAATCAGCCACGACGAGCGCGGCAATTTTCTCGCCGCCATCATCGTCAGGTAACCCGACAACGCTCAATTCTTTAATAAACGCGGACTTTCCGTAAAGGTCTTCGATCTCATCGGGATAGATATTTTTGCCGTTGGAATCAATAATCACATCTTTTGAACGCCCGACAATATAGAGATTTCCGTCTTCGTCCAATTTGCCTAAATCGCCCGTTTTCAACCAACGGTCTTGCAAAACGGCTTCGGTTGCTTCTTCGTTATTAAAATAACCGAGCATCACATTTTGACCTCGCGCCAAAACTTCTCCAACGCCATTTTCGTCCGGCGATTCGATTTTTACTTCAACTCCCGGAAGCGGTTTGCCGACGCTTCCGCGAATCAATTTATTTTCGGGGCGCGTAACGGTCAAAACGGGCGAAGATTCGGTCAAACCATAACCTTCAAGAACCGTAAAACCTAATCCATGCAAATCTTTTTGAACTTTTTCGCTCAATGCCGAGCCGCCCGAAATCAGATAACGCATTTTGCCGCCCATTCCTTGATGAATCGGGAAAAAGATAATCGGACCGAGATTAAACGGCGTATTGTCGCGCACCCAAGCGTTAAATTCGATGACGTTATCTGCCAAATCCGCAAACCAATCGCCGCGTTCGCGCATTCTCGTCTTAATTCTGCGGTGAAGCATTTCCCACAACGCAGGAACGCCGATCATTCCCGTAACGTGATTGTTTTCGATGGCGCGGGCAAGTTCTTCGCCGCTCAATTCGTTGAGATAAGTGATTTGTGTTCCGTTTGAAAACGGCGTTAAGAAACCTGCCGAAAACTCAAAAGTATGGTGCATCGGCAAAACAGACAAAACGCCGTCGGTGATGTCCATATCCAACACGGACGAGAGCATCGAAATCATATTGACGAAATTTTTATGCGACAACATCACCGCTTTCGGCGTTCCCGTCGTGCCGCTCGTAAAGATTAACGACGCGACCGAATTCGATAAAACTTTCGGCGGCAAAAGCGCGTTTCTCCGTGCTTCTTCAACTTCGTCCTGAATCTCGAAAATCTCGTCGAAAGTGAACACATTGACGTTCAAGTTCGCCCCTTTCAAACGTTCAGCCAAATCCAAATTTTCGTCCGCGAGCTTCGGCGAAATCGCAATCGCCGACGCTTCGCCGGCTTTGGCAAACGCGATGACTTCATCAATCGAACTCGCCGGATCAATCGGAATCGCCGTCGCGCCCGCCTTCAAAATCGCAAAATAGGTAATGCCCCATTCGGGCATATTATTGGCAAACAAAATCACGCGGTCATTGTGTTTGATGCCTTTTTCAGCGAGAAATCCGGCGGCGCGGTAAGTTAATTCTTTGACATCGGCGTAAGTATACTGCTCTTTTTTCCCGTTCCGCTCGATTTTCAAAGCGATGCGTGTT
>JANOXW010000505.1:0-1570 GCA_031418635.1 Acidobacteriota bacterium | reverse complement strand
ATGAATTTCAAAATAACGAGCCATTCGGGGGTGAGAACGGGAACATCGTCTATTTTAACCGATTCCTTCAAGGCTTCGGCGAATAATTGCTTAAACTCGTCTTTGCGGATAATCCAATCAACCGCGACTTCTTTTTTGTTGGTTTTGATGAGATAACGCTCGCCGCCTTGCGCCAAATTTCCGACGCTTTCCAAAGAAAGTCTTTTTGAAGCAATGATGTCAACATCTTTGGTCAACCTGTCACTCCCGTAAAGAATGACCGCTAAACCGCCTGCCAATGCCCAATCAATATTGTTTTCGTTCGCCAATTTCCCAACGGTTTCAATCGTCGTCATCGCCGATTCATCATCGAGTAAATCAAATTTAAGTTTAGTCATATATTTATTTCTTCATTGGATTTGATTGAGCATTTCTTGATGAATAAAGTCTAAACCGCCGAGCAGTTCGTTCAAATCATCGAGCGTAAAGATTTTGGTGTTGTAAGTGTAGATATTTTCGGTAAGTTTTCCGAATTGCCAAGTCTGTCCGTCGGTAACAATCCCGAAGATTGTTAATAACTTGCCGTATTCGAGTTCGTTCATCTTTTGAGCGGAATACATTTCTGCCAAACATTGTCCCCAACCTGCGTCAAAATCGTTTTTCTTGGCTTCGGCAAAAAGCAAAAACGGCGGCTCAAGCACAGTTTTTCCGAGTTCCGAACGCTTTGACAAAAAATAGTCGGGCGTGCCGAGCAAAACATCATCGTATTTAATGTATTGATGACTCCACAGCGAAAAAGTTTCGGCATATTTGCGATAAATCTCGCGCAAAATCGGGAAAATTAAGTTTTCTCTGATTGCCATTTCCGACACGCGAACATCAATATAAGTTTCGGCAAATTTTAATTCATCAAGCAAAACCTGTGTTGCTTGATATGCGTTTATCACCACGAAATTTTCTTGCTGATATTTAATTGAATACTTTTTTTGGACTTCGCTAATCGTCTTGAAATCTGTAAATGCCATATATTTTTACCTTTTCAACGGTATTTTAGCACACATTTGTTGTTCGTTATTCGTCCATATTTATTCGTTCTTCGCCAAGGACAAAGGACCAACGACAAAGGACGATTTCACCGCATAAACTTCCGCCGAATCGCCAACGCCAACTTGCGGGGCATTAGTTATTGCTACCAAATTGTCTTTATGTTTTGCAGATTTTGAATTTTTGAATCTTTCGTCGCCAAAGGCAAATTCAGATGTAACGCGGTTGCGGAGATGATTCAGTCAGGCATATCGGGAACGGTCGAGCGCGGAATTTGTGCCAGAGTTTGAGCAATGTCTTCGGTCAAATCTTGCGTCATAAAACTGCTGGTTGGCAATTTCAGATATTGTATCAAGCGGCTGAGATTTTGAGCCGATAGTTTGCCTTTATCAATCAAATAAATAATTTCAACAATTGAAATTGCCGACAAAATAATCGTGTCGCCATTAGCCACAGCATTATCAATCGTCTGAGTTGCCAAAACGGAGATTTCCGGCGAATTGGCAAAATACCAAACTGCCGTGTGAGTATCAATAATCAAATCCGC
>JANOXW010000504.1:0-6978 GCA_031418635.1 Acidobacteriota bacterium | reverse complement strand
GTGTTTCAATAAATGAACGAAGGTTTTTGTGCATAATTTTTGGTGTCGTTCATTCTATTTAAACAAAGACCCGCGAAAAAGACAAAAGACGGAAATAGTAAAAACTTTCCGCCTTTTGATTTGTCGAATTTAAAAATCGGTTTTTATTTGGCTTTCATTAGATTCGAGTTGCTCAAATCGAGTTCGTCGGATTTGATTACTTCGATTCTCGCTTTCGGAAAACGCTTTGCTAAATCGTCTTTGAACTTGGCATAATCGCCGACGATGATAATGTCGCCGCCATTTAAGTTTTCGCTGGCAAATTTTTGGATGTTTGCGTCGGAAACGTCGTTGACGCTGTTCATATAAGTATTGAGTTCGCTGGTCGGAAGTCCGAAACTATACAAATCAGCAATCGCGCCGGCAAGTCCGCCGGTTGTTTCCAAGTTGCGCCCGAAAGTTCCGTTTAAAACTAATTTGCGCGGATTTAGTTCCGTGTCGGGAATCGCGCCGTCGGACAATTTTTTGATTTCTGCAACCACTAATTCAGCAACTTCCGCCGCTGATTCGTTTTTTGTCTGTGTTCGTGTTCCGAAATTCGCTTTGTATCCACGCCAAGCAAAACTGCTGCCCGCGCCGTAGCTCAAACCGCGTTTAATACGAATTTCTTGATTCAAACGTGATGAATAGCCGCCGCCAAGAACTGAATTCAAAACCGAAGCCGAGTAGAATTCTTCATCGCCACGAAAGACATTCTCGATATTTTTTGAATAAGAAACTGCGGCTTGACCTGAATTTGGCAAATCAATGACTAAAATTCTTTGTGCAACCTTTGTTTTATCAACAGGAAGAACAGCTCGATTTATAGTCCTAATCGTCTCTTTCGTTTTTGGCTTTCTCCAGTTCCCAAAAAATTTTAACGCTAAACTATTTGCATTTAATGAAGTAATATCACCTGTAAAAATTAGCGTTGAGGCATCAGGTATATAATTAAATTTCTTAAAACTATCAATTTCTTTTCGCGTTATGCTATTTATACTGTCAACCGTTCCGCCAACCGGATGTTCGTCAAAACTATAAACAGAAGCGACATAGTTTGCCAAAAAGCCGGGCTGTGTCAGATTAAAATTTAAGCCATCAATCGTCTGTGTTTTTAACAAATCAATTTCATCTTGCTTAAACGCCGGATTCAAAACCGCATCCGCCATAATGGTCATCGCTTGGTCGAGTTTATCCGCCATAACATTGATGGTAACAACCGAATTATTCCAACCTGCGCCTGTATCTATCGAACCGCCGAGAAATTCCATCTGTTCGGCGATCTGCGTTGCCGTGCGCGTCGTCGTTCCTTTCGTAAGCAACGAAGCCGTCATATCGGCTAAACCGGCTTTCGATTTACCTTCAATTTCAGCACCAGATTTAACCAACAATTGAACCGTAACCAGCGGCACATTTTTTCGTTCGACAACGACAACTTGTAATTTATTCGGCAAAGTTTTCGCCTTGACCGCCGGAATCTTAACCGATTTAGGCGCGGAAGGTTCGGGTGGCGTAGTTTGTGCGACAACTCCAACGCAGAAAATACTTATCACCAAAAAAATCTTTGATACATTTTTCATTTTTTTACTTTTCATTTAGATTCTTGCTCCTTCTTCGCTTGATTGTAGTAGATCACAACGCGGTTTTTGTCTGTGAAGTATTTTTTCATAACTCGCTGAACGTCCGCGACAGTTACGGCATTTAATTTTTGAATATCGGAATTGACGGCGGTCGGATCGCCTTGATAAGCGACGGCGCGTTCGATGGCGATGGCTCTGCCGTCGTTGTTTTCGCGTCTTCGTAGAGTTTGCGTGATCAATTGATTTTTTGCCTTTTCAAGTTCTTTCACATCAACCGGGTTTTCCTGAATTTTCTTTAATTCGGTTAAGAAAGCCTTTTCAAGTTCAGCAGAAGTGTGAGATTCAGAAGCGATTCCGACGAATGACAGCAAACCACCGTCAACTTTCAGATCAATATTAAAAGATGCTTCCTGCGCGATTTGCTGATTTCTGACCATTTCCTTGTAAAGCCGCGAACTTTCGCCGCCGGAAAGAATTGTTTCGGCAAGCCGCAACACCGGCATATCCGCGCTGTTTGATTTTGGTGCAAGATAATTAATCGCTGTCGCCGGAAATGGAACTATCGGCGCGGTTTTTTCATAACGTCTTTCCGCCGTCCAAGCCGGTTCGCTAACGGTTACGCGCGGAATTTTTGAAGCCGGCTGTTTAATGCTTCCAAAATATTTATCTGTCCAAGCATCAAATTGTTTCTGATCAAAATCACCGACAACAATCAAATAAGCATTATCAGGACGATAAAAAGTTTTGTAAAATTCATTAGCATCTTTTGTTGTCGCCGCGTTTAATTCATCTAAATTGCCAATAACGCCGCGTTTGTATGGGTGTTTTTGATACGAAAGACTGCCATTAAATTCATAAAATCTGCCGTAAGGCTGGGCTAAAACACTTTGACGAAATTCTTCTTTTACTACATCTCGTTCGGATGCAAAATTGGTTTCGTCAACATTCAGATTTTGCATTCTTTCCGCTTCCGCCCACAAAAGCGGTTCAAGATGATTTGACGGCACGACTTCGTAATAATTAGTAAAATCATCCCACGTCGAAGCATTATTAAAACCGCCGACATCTTCCGTCAAACGATCCATTTTCTCGTTTGGCATATTTTTCGTGGACTTGAACATCATATGTTCAAACATGTGGGCAAAACCCGAACGCCCGTTTGGATCGTTTTTCCCGCCGACGTTATACCAAACGTGAATTGCTACAGTCGGACTCGAACTGTCCTGCACAGAAACGATCTTTAAGCCGTTAGCAAGCGTTCTTTGTTTTATATTTAACGGCGAAATCGTGCTTTGAGCAAACATTGCCGGGCTAAAAATCAGACTGATAATCAGTAAAATAAATATTCCAAAAATTT
This sequence comes from Acidobacteriota bacterium, assembly GCA_031418635.1. Taxonomy (GTDB): domain Bacteria; phylum Acidobacteriota; class Blastocatellia; order Pyrinomonadales; family Pyrinomonadaceae. Next base: position 4,023 of record JANOXW010000504.1, on the reverse strand, counting down.
TTCGCATAGATTTTCCTTTTCTTCAATTTTCTTGTGTTTACGCAGTGAAACGCGATTAAGTTTTCGATGTCAGATTGGCGTTGTAAGATGTTAGTAAAACCAATGTCAGATAAGATTGCGGACGCAACGTCTGGAAACCTGAAACTAATTTAATTAGTGTTGGGCAGGAATTAGTTATTAGTTGGCTGCAAGGAAGATATAGAAATTTTACAATCATCCTTGTAGATTCTAAATTCTTTTATAAAAAAATTAAAAATTTAGAGTCTACAAGGATGATTTATTTACCGCCTCGAACCATTTATTTACCAAAAGACACTATGAAGTTAGTTGCTCGGCTAATTCGCTTGCCGAAGTTACAGGTTTCTGACAAGTGAAATTTTCGCAAACATAAGCCGTCGGCTTGCCGTCAATCATTTCTCTTGCCTGCAAAAGCGGAATCAAATCAGCGTTTGCTTCACCATTTTCCGCTAAAACCACAACTTTGTTCGGCAAATATTCGCGCCAAACTTCCCTTTCTAGTTCGTTTTCTTTTTCGCCCAAAATTACAATCTCTTTGGTCGGATTGAGATAAAACTCTAAGGCGGACAAAACTCTACCGAAAGCGTTCGGATAACGGCGAATCTGCGGGGAAACAAGCCGCAAAACCGTAACGGCAAAGCGTTCGTATTTTTCATCGCCGACGAGATGTGCGAGTTTCAGCAAAACATCCGCCGCCACCGAATTGCCCGACGGCGTGGCATTATCATAAAAATCTTTGGTGCGGATAAGCAATTCCTCGTGATTGTCGGCAGTAAAGAAAAACGCGCCGCCGTCTTCGTCCCAAAATTCGGTTATCAAAATATCGGCAAGCCGTTTTGCTTCCTTCAAATATTTGACTTCGCCCGAAACTTGAAAAAGTTCGATTAAACCGTCGGCAAAATTGGCATAATCTTCGAGATATGCGTTTAATTTTGCCTGTCCGTCTTTCCAACTTCGCAAAAGATAGCCGTCTTTTTGTAGATTATCCAAGATAAAATCGGCATTTCTTCGCGCAATCGCCAAATAATCCTGATTGTCCAAAATCGCGCTTGCTTCGGCAAAAGTCGCCAACATCAAACCATTCCACGCCGTCAAAACCTTTTCATCGCGGAAAGGCTCTATTCGTTCTTCTCTTTCGGTAAATATCTTTTCTCTGCCGCGTTCCAAAACTTCTTTCAACTTTTCTTCGGAGATTTTCAAAACTTCGGCAGTTTCGCTTAATGAATTTTTGACGTTTAAGATATTTTTCTCTTCAAAATTGCCGTCTTCGGAAACGTCGTAATAGAAGTTGAAAATATTGGCATCGGTTTCGCCTAAAATTTCTTGGATTTCCGTTGGTGTCCACACAAAGAACTTGCCTTCGATGCCTTCCGAATCGGCATCTTGCGCCGTGTAAAATCCGCCTTTTGCGTCAAGCATTTCGCGTTTCACATATTCCAAAGTTTCAACCGCGATGCGCCTGTAAAACTCGTCTTTTGTAACCTGAAAAAGATGCAGATAAATCCGCACAAGTTGAGCGTTGTCGTAGAGCATTTTCTCGAAATGCGGTGTCAGCCAAATCGCGTCCACCGTGTAGCGATGAAAACCGCCGCCGAGTTGGTCATAAATTCCGCCGTGCGCCATCTTGTCGCAAGACTTCTTGACCATTTCAAGCGCGTTTTCGTTGCCGGTTCGCTGATAATAAGCCAACAAAAATTCCAAAGACATCGGCGGCGGAAACTTCGGCGCACCGCCAAAACCGCCGTTCACATTGTCAAACGTCCGCGCAAAACTCTGAAAGGCTAAATCTAGTTGGTCTAAATGCAAACCTTCGCTCGCCATTTCCGCCAAACCGACGCGCCGAATCTCGCCCAAAATCTCGTTTGCCGAATGAAGCAAATCTTCACGTTTATTTTTATAAGCATCGGCGATGCTTTCCAAAACGCGCTGAAAACTCGGCATATTGTAACGATTGACGGGCGGAAAATACGTTCCGCCATAGAACGGCAACTTGTCGGGCGTTAAAAAAACATTTAACGGATAACCACCATTTCCGATAGTCAACTGCACAAACGTCATATAAATCTTGTCAAGGTCGGGGCGTTCTTCCAAATCAACTTTGATATTGACAAAATTTTCATTCATTAACTGCGCCGTTTCCTCGTCTTCAAACGATTCGTGTTCCATAACGTGACACCAATGACACGCCGAATAGCCGATGCTTATCAAAACGGGTTTGTCTTCGGCTTGCGCTTTTTCAAACGCCTCTTCGCCCCACGCATACCAATTGACGGGATTATGCGCGTGTTGCAGAAGATATGGCGACGTTTCGTTGATTAAATTATTCGTATATTTTTTCGGACTTTGCATAAGTTTATTGTTTCACGCTGATTAGCAAAACCGCAAATTTTGAAACTTAAAACGCAATCTGATATATTGTTTGGGAGAACTTATAATGACATCGCGCTCAATCGCAAAACTTCGTCCGAACGTAACGCGCCCGAATCTTTTCGCGGGTGATTAAATCTTTCCTTTTTAAAATTCGCAACCTTTAACGCTGAAATCATTCGGCATTTCTATTCATTTTAGACAATATTTTTGAGGAAAAATTTATGAAACCGACTACAGAACTACAAAAACCGATTATCAAAACCGAACTTCCGGGACCGAAAGGCAGAGAAATCATCGAAGCCGACGCAAAATGGGTAACGCCGAGTTATCCGCGCCCTGATTACAAACTCGTTGCCGAAAAAGGCTATGGCGTATGGCTTGAAGATGCCGACGGCAACATCTTTTTGGACTGCAACGCGGGCGTGGCAGTTTGTTCGACGGGACATTGCCATCCCGAAATTGTCGAGGCAATTACAAAGCAAACTCAAACGCTCATTCACATGTGCGGCACTGATTTTTATTACCGACAAATGCCTGATTTGGGCAAGAAATTAAACGAAATCTGCCCGATTGAAGGCGAAACCAAGACGCATTTTGCCAACAGCGGCGCGGAAGCCGTCGAAACCGCATTGAAGTTGGCAATGTATCACACGCGCCGACAGAAGTTTATCTCGTTTTTCGGTTCGTTTCACGGCAGAACGCTTGGCGCACTTTCCTTGACATCATCAAAACGCGCCCAACGTCTCGGTTTTGCGCGTCAAGCCTTAGACGTAACGCACGTTCCATATCCGAATTGCTATCGTTGTCCGTTTAATTTGGGTAAGTGCGATGACGGGCAATGTTGTATGGGAACGATTGATTGGATTGAAAATCGTCTTTTCAAAACAACCACCCCACCCGAAGAAGTGGCGGCAATCGTCGTCGAAGCCGTGCAGGGCGAAGGGGGTTATCTGCCCGCGCCGCCCGAAGTTTTGCGGGCGATTCGGCGCATCTGCGACGAACACGGGATTATGATGATTGTTGACGAAGTGCAATCGGGAATGGGACGCACGGGCAAGATGTTTGCCATCGAACATTCGGGCGTGAAACCCGATATTATGTGCTTGGCAAAAGGCATCGGTTCGGGCTTGCCAATCGGCGCGACGGTTGCCAGCGCAGAAATTATGTCGTGGCACAAAGGCGCACATGCTTCGACATTCGGCGGAAATCCGGTCTGCATCGCATCTGCGCTGAAAACGATTGAATTACTGCAAAACGGTTTGGTCGAAAATGCCGCGATAGTCGGCAAATATCTCGAAGCGGGATTACGCAATCTCCAAGAAAAATACCGACAAATCGGCGACGTGCGCGGTTTGGGAATGATGCTCGGCGTTGAATTTATTAAAGACAACGGCGAACCCGACGCGGAATTGCGCGATAGAATCGAGATGGCGTGTTTCAATCGCGGTTTGATTATCTTAGGTTGCGGAACTTCAACAATCAGATGGTCGCCGCCGTTGATTTTGACGAAAGAGAATGTAGATGTTGCGCTTGAGATTTTTGATGAAGCAATCGCCACATTTTCCGTGTGACCAAACAGACATAAAAAGATAAAAGGAACTGCAAATTGTAATGTTTGCAGTTCCTTTTATCTTT
>JANOXW010000503.1:0-6116 GCA_031418635.1 Acidobacteriota bacterium | reverse complement strand
GAGATAAATTGGCAACCATTGGTTGAAAAAGTGAAACAAATCAATACAGAAAAAGTTGAAGAACTCTGTTCTTTTATTCCGTTTGAACTCGGAAATCATACTGATAAAATATGTGAACATTTTGCATCTATTGTCAGTAATAGCAAGAGTCTTGAACTTGAATTGCAAAGGAGTTTGTTATGAATAAATTCGGATACACTTATTGTCTAGTAAAATATGTTCATAATCCGGCGGCAGGTGAAATGCTGAACATCGGTGTTCTTTTGTTTTCAGATGAAATAAAGCAAATTTTGGGGAAATTCGAGATTCATCACGAACGATTATCTTCGGCTTTCGCCAATTTTGACGGCTACCATTATCGCTTTGTTATCAAAAATCTCGAACATTCGATTTCGCAACTTAATGAGAGATTCAAGCCTTCTTTGTTTCAAAGAGAATTTGAAGACATCAAAGGAGTTTTCCGTTCGCTTGTGCCGGATTTGGGTTTGAGCATTCAGTTTGGAAATGTGCTTGCCGGTATTACGAATAGTTTGGAGGATGAAGCCGAACATATTTTTTATCGTTTGATAACTTCGCAAACTCCGCAAAAAGAAAAGAAAAGTCGTTCCGATGAAGAAGTTTGGACTGTTTTTAATAAACCTCTTGTAAAAAGAGAAGTAGCAAAATATATTCAACCAAAAATTTTTGTTTCAGGTGAGAATAATTGGAAATTCAATCATACTTTTAAGAATGAGAAATGGCATATTTTAGAACCTACAACTATGGATTATGCTCAAGCTGAAACTATGCAATATAAGGCTGCTAAACTTTTGGGTGAAACACATATTCTCAAAGAAAATAAAGAAATAAAGAAAATATATGTTTTGCTAGGTGAGCCTAGAATTGCATCGCTTCGTCCGGCATATATTAAGGCAAAAAATATCTTGAATAAAATTCCAATTGAAAAAGAAATTATTGAAGAAAGAGAGTCCGAAAGTTTTGCAAAAGAAATAACTTCTTATATGAAAGAACACGGCGTATTTGAGAATGAACAAACTCAATAGTAAAATTCAATTTTGATATTTTTTAGGCGGTCTTTAATTTTCAGTTAAACGACCGCTAATTTTTTGTAGGAAATATAATGAACAATCTTTTTACAGCAAATTTAGCGGAAGTTGATGCGGTTATAAACGACGCAATTAACAATGAAATCAAACGGCAGACAAACGGCTTAGAGCTTATAGCTTCGGAAAACTTTGTGTCCGAAGCGGTTCTGCAAGCGATGGGAACGGTTTTTACGAATAAGTATGCCGAAGGCTATCCGAAAAAGCGTTATTACGGCGGTTGTGAGTTTGCTGATGTGGTTGAGCAGACGGCGATTGACCGTGCCAAAGAGATTTTTGGCGCGGAACACGCCAATGTTCAGCCACATTCGGGCGCACAGGCGAATATGGCGGTTTTTCTCGCGTCATTAAATCACGGCGACAAGATTTTGGGAATGAATCTGTCGCACGGCGGACATTTGACGCACGGGCATCCGATGAATTTTTCGGGCATCAATTTTGAAGTTTCCGATTACGGCGTGAGCAAGGAAACCGAGCAGATTGATTATGACGAACTGCAACGAATTGCGGAAGAAAAGAAGCCGAAAATGATAATTTGTGGCGCGTCGGCTTATCCGCGAATTATTGATTTTGCACGAATTGAAGAAATTGCAAAATCGGTCGGCGCGATTGTGATGGCAGACATCGCGCATATTGCGGGACTTGTCGCTGTCGGACTTCATCCGTCGCCGGTGCCGCATTGCGAATTCGTAACGACGACGACACATAAAACTTTGCGCGGTCCGCGTGGCGGACTTATTTTGTGCCGCGAAGAATTTGCCAAAGCGGTTGATAAAGCCGTGTTTCCAGGCGTTCAAGGCGGACCCTTGGTTCACATTATTGCGGCAAAAGCGGTTTCATTCGGCGAAGCGTTGCGCGAAGATTTCAAAGCGTATCAGCAACAGATTCTCGATAACGCTCAAGCCTTAGCCGACGAATTAAAAGCACAAGGTTTGCGGCTTGTTTCAGGCGGAACGGATAATCATTTGATTTTGATTGATGTTTTCGCGGACGGCACAGGCATCACGGGCAAAGTCGCCGAAAAAGCATTGGACGCGGTTCATTTGACGGTTAATAAAAACACAATTCCGTTTGATACTAATTCGCCGTTTGTCGCTTCGGGCATTCGAGTTGGCACGCCCGCGCTGACTACGCGAGGGATGAAAGAAGCCGAAATGAAGCAAATCGGACAATTGATTGCTTCAATTATTCGAGAGCCTGAATCGGAAGAAGTTAAAGCAAAAGTTAAACAAGATGTAGCCGAATTAACCGCGAAGTTTCCGCTTTACGCACATCGTTTGAGTGAGGATAAAACCGATACGATTTCGGCGAGATGAGCAAAGTTCAAGGTTCAAGGTTTCAGGTTCAAGGTTCAAAGTTCAAAGTTCAAAGCTAGGTTATGAATCAGAAACCTTGAACCTGAAACCTTGAACCTTGAAGAAGTTATGAAAAAGTTTATTTTTATTTTATTTCTATTAACTTTATTTTCGCTCAGTGCATTAGCGCAAAGCGGTTCGGATTCGGTTACAAAAACATTGCCCGCCGATTTCAAAAGCGATGGTTGTTCGTTGTTTCCCGATGGCGATTTTCAAAATTGTTGCGTCGAACACGACAAGTCATATTACTTTGGCGGTTCGTGGCGTGAACGTCGTCGGGCAGACAATAAACTGTTTAAATGCGTTGCCGACACCAAAGGTCTTCAGCATAAACTGATTGCGCCGGTGATGTGGCTTGGTGTGCGTGTTGGCGGCGTTTCTTTTTTGCCGACACCGTTTCGTTGGGGTTTTGGACGCAAAAAATCTTCCCAATAATTCGATTTCGACTCAAAAAATCATTCACGAAATTATGAAAAGAAATTTTATCTATAAAGACGAAAAATCCGATAAGTTTTGGACAATTCATCTTGAGGAAAAGACTCTGACCGTAATTTTTGGCAAATCAAACACCGCTGGTAGATCCAATGTCAAAGAATTCCCAACCACTGAAGAAGCACAAAAGGAAATTGAAAAACTGATAAAGGAAAAAACTCGAAAGGGTTATATGGAAGTGATTGATATTGCGCCTAATACAAGTAATATCGGCGTTGCGGAATTTTGGAATTTGATTGAGAGAGCAAAACACAAAACATTTGGAGATGTTGAAGAACAATCAGAAATCCTCAAAGAAATTCTTGCCGAAAGACCGTTAGAAGATATTATTGAATTTGGCAGAATTTTCGAGTATTTTCACGCTCTATCTTACAATTCTGATTTATGGGCGGCGGCTTATATTATTCAAGGCGGTTGTTCTGATGATATGTTTGATTATTTTAGGGCTTGGCTTATTGCACAAGGTAAGAATGTCTTTGAGAATGCAATAGAAAATCCTGAAACTTTGGCAAAAATAATTCCTGTAGAAGAAGCCGAAGAAATTGATGGAGAATGTATGCTTTACATAGCTGATGAGGCTTATGAAAGAAAAACAGGAAATGATATGGAAAAGTTTTTAGATTTACAGGGTTTTGTTGATTTTCCAAAGATAGAATTTGATTGGGAAGACGACGATGATAGTTTGAAAAAGAAATTCCCAAAACTTTACAAAATTTTTTCCTAAGAAGTTTATGAGTAATTTATCCGACATCGGTTTTCCGGTGCAAAGTGAGCAAGACGTAAATGTTTTGATAACCGAAACAATCAAATATGTCGAATCAATCAGATGTCCACGCGGTTTTTATTTGCGATTTTCCGACGCTTCGGGCGCGGAGATTTATCTGCAAGGCAACATCGAACAGGAACTTATCGGTTTTAATCCGCATTTTGACGGCAAAAGCCGCAGGAAAGTCGGCTTGATAAAAGCGGTTGAGCGCGATTCATCGGAACTCGACGGCGGTTTTCAGGCTTGGGCAAATCCGTCGGCGGAATCTGGCGAATATCAGTTTGTTTTCGACGTGCCGGATTTTCGTCTGAATGATGGAATCGAGTTTCCGGCAATTCAAGAAATTCAATTAACCGCTTTCGCCTCCAACGATTTCAAGGTCTTCAACAACGAAGTCGAATTTTATTACGAACAAGATGCCGAAACACAAATGTCAACCAAGTCGTTTTTTTCAAGCGGACTTTTTTTAACCAAAGATAGCTTGATTCCGGTAGAATCTGCTCGCCCAATCGGAATATGTTCCGGCGAAATAAAAGAATTTGAATTAAAAACCAATGAACTCTCCGACGCAACATTTTACTGGTTTCTAGTGGAAACTGCGGGCGGTGAAATTGATGTCGTGGCAGATGTTAAATTAGTTCCGAACGAACCCAAGATTGGCGGAATCGTCAGCGGACAATTTTGGCTTTCGGGAAAATTGATAAATCCATAATCTCATCAACTCATAAACTTCCACCGAATCGCCAATGTCGTTGACGGTGAGAAGATAATTTTGGAAAGCATCTATTAAACGGGTTTCGGTTTTCTGACGGGTTTTTTGCGTTCGGATTCGCGCACGCCGCCAACCATTTCGTATTCGTCGCTGTCAGTGCCGTATTTCAAACCGACGGCGGGCAGGACTTTTTTGTTAAAGGCGCGAACAGCGCGGTCTTTGGATTGAAAAATATTGAGTTTTTCGTCAACTGCTGCCAGCGACATATTATAATCTTCAAGCGCGGCACGCGCCGCATCAAGCACAGTTCCGCCCGCCGCCAAAGTTACACCGTTTCCGGCATCAAAAGCCGAGTCAATAGATTTCATCCCCGCAATCTTCTGTTCCGCTTCATTCATCGCCGGAGTCGGCGTTTTTCTTTGTCTTGCCATATTAAGTTTTCCTCACATTTATCAGGTATTTTAGAACATTGAACCCGAACAATATACATTAACTTTTATTTTTTGTCTATGTATTATTGAAATTAAGCAACCTAAAACTCTTCAAACAGTTCCTTAATCTCTTCAAAGGGTTCTGAAAACTCTTCAAGTGCTTCCGTAATCTCTTCAAAAGGTTCTAAAAACTCTTCAAACAGTTCCGTAATCTTTAATTAAGGAAGCCAAAACTCTTCAAAAGGTTCTGAAAACTCTTCAAACGGCAAGTGTTGAAGAGTTTTCAATAAGTTTTTATCAGTTAATTGAAAATATTTCACTGCATAAACTTCTGCCGAATCGCCAACGCAAACAAATTTCTTTGTTTTAAGAACTTCTAAAACAAAGAGATTTGTTTATCTTGAGGTTTTGAAGAATTCTCCGTTGCAATTGATGGTGGTTCGAGAAAAAAATCTTGATTTCGGCTAATTCGATTTAGAATTAATTCATAATAAGTCGGATTTAATTCATAAGTTATGTATTTACGGTTATTTCTTAAACAGGCAAGAGCAGTTGTTCCTGTTCCGGCAAATGGGTCAAGCACAATACCGTTTTCGGGGCAACTTGCTCTAACCATTCTTTCAATAATCTCCAGAGGCTTTTGCGTCGGATGGTCTTCACGTTCTGTGTGGATTCGATGCAACCGAGAAACTGACCATAAATCTTTTGGATTATATCCCATTTCAAGCCATTTCTTGCCCACAAAAATTGAACGACTTCGAGCTTTTTTCGTTTCTTCGTCGTAAGGAATCCGAATTGAATCAAGGTCAAAATAATGTTCTTTCGATTTTGCGAAAAATCCAATCGTGTCGTGAACCGAGCTATAACGGCGCGTGCTTCCGCCCATACTCGGAACTTTTCTATCCCAAATAATTTCGTTAAGCATTATCATTTTAGATTTTAGATAAACGAAAATTTCAGGACTGTAACGCCAAGTGGCAAAAATATAAAGGCTTCCATTCGGTTTTAGTTTTGAAATAGCTAAACTTAACCATTTTTCATTCCATTGCATAAATTCTTCATATTCTTGCTTATCAGAATCATTGCCATAATCTTTTCCCAAATTATATGGTGGATCGGCAACAACTAAATCAATTGATTCATCGGGTAAAAGACACATTCCTTCAAGGGCATCTTGATTATAAATTTGGCTGGTTAAACTCATTTTTTACTCCAATACAATGCTTTTTGACTTTGCTTTAAGAAGTTCTACGAAAT
>JANOXW010000502.1:0-2497 GCA_031418635.1 Acidobacteriota bacterium | reverse complement strand
CAAAGCCCTAAGAACAACGGGTTCCCTACGCAATTCTGGAACATCTCCCAGCCACATTAAACCAAAGAGAAAAATCACGAGGTTAATTCCAGAACTTACTATAATTCCTATAGCAGGTAGCTTTAGTTTAGCTTTTACTACGCTCATATCCGTCATTTTCTTTCTCCTTCTCTATCCTACTCCGATAGTCAGACACTACTTCAGTAGCGGCTAACTAATGATTATGCCGAACCATTCGGCATAACACTCATATTCGGGTGTTATACAGATTCATTCGGTATAACACTCTTTTTCGGGTATTATACGGATTGATTCGGCATATCTCCCTTATATGCGGAATCATTATACAGTTATTTTAGGCTATTGCAACAAGTTTTTTTTCCGTCGTAACGACATAAAACATTTCTTTTTTTTTCGATTTAAATGTTAAACTTTAGTTCGATGGTTAGCGGCTTTCACCGCGTCCACTCTATTATTTGGCGATTGCCGATAATAATTCACTTTGAGGCGAAAAACATTATTTGCTGATGCAGTAAAACAGGCTGACCGCCGGTTTTACGATTGACAAACATTTATTTGACGGCTTTTTAGATGATGTTCTCCAGCTTGATTCACATTATTGTTATAATCAAACATAGCCACGTTGTATGGGCAATTTAATTTTAGATAAAATCCGCATCGCCAATGTTGGCAAAGAAGCACCTGACTTCAACCTCAAAAATGAGAAGGGCGAAGATTGGAGTTTGGCAGACAAGCGCGGGCGCGTTGTTGCACTTCTTTTTTATCCGCGTGATGAAACTCTCGTGTGCAAAAGACAGATGTGTTCGTTACGCGACCATTGGACGGAATATGTTGACACCGGCGCGGAAATCGTCGGCATCTCGCCCGGCACTATCGAATCTCATTTGCAGTTTGCCGAAAACCATAAAATTCCTATTCCGCTTTTAGCCGACGCTGATAATAATGTAACGAAAATGTATAGCCATCATTGGTTGATGCCGAGCATTGTTACGCGGGCGATTGTCGTTATTGACGCAAAAGGCATTGTCCGTTCACGGAAAGTGATGCTTCGCGCTTTTCGTCCGACTGATAAAGAAGTGATTGTCGCCATTCGCTATGCCCAAACTGATCTGATGATGGAAGAATGGTTAAGTAAAAAGTGAATTTGCACTTTTTACACTTCCCAATCACCGACACCTTCGCGCTCAACGTGATAACCGACAGTTTCTAAATGGATAACAACCTCGCGCCCGTGTTGTTCGTCGCGGACTTCGAGAAGCATCTCGATGCCGACTCTGCCCAAAGGCGCAAGCCACATCGCCCGTCGGTGAAAGACTTCGATGACATTTGCGCCCGATTCGGCAACATGATTAAGCAAAGGTGCCAACATTCCCGGACGATCAGGAACGAGCAGCTTCAGCATAATATAACGACCTTGCCGCACTAAAACCTGCTCTAAAATCCGCGTCAACAAATTTGCGTCTATATTTCCACCACACAAAATCGCGCAAACCGTGTCATTGGTTGAAACATTAACCTTTTTCGCTAAAAGTGCGGCAACTCCCGCCGCGCCTGCGCCTTCGACGACAAGCCGATTGCTCTGCATACAATGAAAAATCCCGCGGGCGATTTCTTCTTCGGAAACCTCGACCACTTCATCAACATATTCGCTAATTATTTCCAGCGTTCTTTGCGCCGGATGTTTGATGGCAATGCCGTCGGCAATCGTCGGTTGATACGGAATCTCGACGGGTTTTCCCGCTTCTAAAAAACGATTGACTGCCGCCACATTTTCGGCTTGAACACCAATCACGCGCACTTGTGGTAAAAGATGCTTGACCGCAATTGCCACACCCGAAATTATTCCGCCACCGCCAATCGGAACAACTACGACGGTTGTTTCCGGTAAATCTTCGACTATCTCTAAGCCAATCGTGCCTTGTCCGGCAATAATGTCGTCGTCGTCAAAGGCGTGGACGTAAATAAATCCGTGTTCGGCTTGCAATTCGCGGGCGTGAGCGGCGGCTTCGTCAAAACTTTCACCGTGTAAAATAACTTCTGCGCCGAGATTTTTGGTCGCCGTGATTTTTGTCAACGGAGCAAAAGTCGGCATCACAATAGTTGCGCCTGTTCCCAAAAGTTTTGCGGCGAGTCCCACACCTTGCGCGTGATTTCCTGCCGAAGGCGCGATCACACCACGCTGTTTTTCAGCGTCCGTCAAACGCGAAATTTTGTTATACGCGCCGCGCAGTTTGAACGAACCACTACGTTGCAAAGATTCGGCTTTCAAATAAACACTTGCGCCGATTTCGGTTGAAAGTTTTTCGTCCGAAAGTATCGGTGTCGGAATAATAATTCCCTGCAACAATTGGCGTGCCTCTTGGATGTCGGAAAGTTTGACGCTCATAAACGCAAATTATAGTTTGGTCTCTGCCTTCAAAGCAATTACTGATTAACTTAATTCGTATTTTGCCTTATTCCTAAAACGTCAAAAATG
>JANOXW010000501.1:0-1833 GCA_031418635.1 Acidobacteriota bacterium | reverse complement strand
ACGCGCAAAGTAAGACGGAAATTGTGACCGACGATGTGCCTTATCAAGACCCTTTAATTGGCGCAAACTTAACACCTTCGCAAAAAGCAACAGTTAAATATTTTCTGGTCGTCACGCTGTTGTTTTTGCTCCAAATCGTGTTGGGAATTATCACGGCGCATTACGGCGTGGAAGGCGGCGGCTTTTACGGTTTTCCGTTGCAGGATTATCTGCCGTATGTCGTGACGCGAAGTTGGCATACGCAGCTCGGAATTTTTTGGATTGCGACGGCGTGGCTTGCCGCCGGACTTTTTATTGCGCCGTTTATCTGCGGCTACGAGCCGAAATATCAAAGGCTTGGCGTAAATGTTTTATTTGGCGCGTTGGTCATCGTTGTTTTTGGTTCGATGGCGGGACAATGGATGAGCGTGATGCACTTGCTTCCCGGCGATTTATGGTTTTGGTTTGGTCATCAAGGCTACGAATATGTTGATTTGGGCAGAATTTGGCAAGCCGCGCTGTTCATTGGTTTGCTGTTATGGCTGTTCCTGATTGCGCGTTCTGCCATTCCCGCGCTCAAACAAAAAGGCACGCCGAAATCGTTGATTATTCTTTATCTTTTAACGACTTCGGGGATTGCCCTGTTTTATAGTCCGGGACTTTTTTATGGAATGCGCTCACATCTTTCGGTGATTGAATACTGGCGTTGGTGGGTGGTTCATTTATGGGTTGAAGGCTATTTTGAAGTTTTCGCAACCGTCGTCATAGCTTATCTTTTTGCCAAACTCGGCGTGATTAGAGCAGAAAATGCGGCGCGGGCTTCGCTACTTTCGGGCGCAATTTATCTGAGCGGCGGAATTATCGGAACACTTCATCATCTCTATTTTGCCGGAACGCCGACTGTTGCAATTGCCTTCGGTTCGGTTTTCAGTGCATTGGAAATAGTTCCGTTACTGCTCATCGGACACGAAGCGGTTGAAAATATCCGCCGTTCAAAAGTGCGTCCGTGGCTCAAACAATATAAATGGGTTGTATATTTCTTCGTCGCCGTCGCGTTTTGGAATTTGGTTGGTGCGGGAATTTTCGGTTTTATGATCAATCCGCCGATTGCGCTTTATTACATGCAGGGCTTGAATACGACAGCGGTTCACGCGCACGGGGCGCTTTATGGCGTGTATGGCACGCTCGGGCTGGGCTTGCTGTTGTTCTGTTTGCGCGCGATGAACCCCGAACTCGAGTGGAAGGAAAAACCGATTAAGTTCGCGTTCTGGGCGATCAATATCGGAATGTTGCTCGAAATCGTATTGAGCCTTTTGCCCGTCGGTTTGATGCAAACTTACCAATCCATTTCGGTCGGTTATTGGTCGGCGCGCAGTTCTGAATTCATGCAGACGGACACGATGCAAACCTTGCGCTGGCTGCGCATGGTCGGCGATACGATTTTCGCCGTCGGCGCGGTCGTCTTCTGTTATTTCGCGCTCGATTTAATGCGGCGACGTCCTGACAAACAGGCAGCAACCGTTCCGGCGGCGGCGGCAGCCGCCTAGCGATTCGATGTTGATGAAGAAAGGGCTGTCGGAGAACGATGGCGGACGTACACCTGCGAAGTGAACAATAACTCAATTGAGACGGAGCCGCCGCGCTCCAATCTCCAAGGAGGATATGTTATGTCAGATAGAAAGAGAGTTGTCTTTTTGGCCCTAACGTTAGTCGCTGTTATCGCCATCGCGCTAATGCTTACTGATCGAAGCCAGGCACAAAAGCGGAAGACTTTTGACGATCAAATCAGCGGAAACGCGCAACAGTTATTTAAGCAGGGTAAAGAAACCTTTCGCTTCGATACCTTCGGTGACG
>JANOXW010000500.1:0-3179 GCA_031418635.1 Acidobacteriota bacterium | reverse complement strand
GGGCGACGAGTGAAAGACTTGAATCGCGCCGTTCAAGCGATTGCGGATGCGTCGAGAAAAGTTTCGACAAAGTTCCGGGGGTTTTCTTATTCTTTGAGGCTAATTTTTCAAACATTGTCGCCATCGCCGTGGGATCGTAGCCGGAAGCATAAAGATATTGAACGCCGAGTGCGTCGGCTTCTTCTTCTGCGCCGCGAGTAAATTTAAGTCCGGCTAAACCGGCGAGAATGCCACCGCCGTTTTGCAAAATCGGGCTGAGAATCGGTCCGCCGAAAATGATGCCGGCAATTGCCGCATAATTTATAAAAGCTCCTTTTCCTTGATTTTCCATCGCGTGGCGGGCGGCAACGTGCGCGATTTCGTGTGCCATCACACCAGCGAGTTCGGCTTCGTTATCGGCGGCAAGAATCAATCCTTTGTTGACGAAAAAGAAACCGCCGGGCAACGCGAAGGCATTTACTTCGTCGCTGTCAATAACTTTAATTGTAAAAGGGATTTTTGCGTCCGAATGAAGCACGATATTTTGACCGACGCGGTTGACATATTCGGTAACAATCGGGTCGTCAACCAATTTTGCTTCTTGTTCGACTTGGGCGGCAATTTGTCTGCCGATGGCAATTTCTTTTTCTTGCGAACCACCTAGCCAACCGAAAAATTTATCGCCAGTGCCACCGTTGATTTTGCGTTTGCCAATTTGTGCCGGGTCTTCTTTTTCTGAAAGAGGCTTATTAGATGCTTGAGTTTGAGTAGATGGAGTTTTTTCCATCTTTTTGTCCTTCTCATTCTTTTTATCTTTTTCACTTTGTTTTTTATCTGATGTTGTTTGCGCCGCCACGCTCACCGGATAAAAAGCCACCGCACTAAACCAAACTGCCAACGCCAAAAAAAGCACGTTAAATTTACGAATCGAACTGCTACGCATACTTGCCTCCTAAAAAATCCTGATAAATTAGCTTAAATAGATTTTACTTTTATTAAATTGTAAAAGCAACGTGATTTTTGATGCACGAAAATAAAATAAAGTTGTGAAAGTTTCCCGAAAATTAAAAAAATGGTTTTATTTGACGGGAAAAATTGGTAAAGTATTATCTAACCGATAATTTTCGGTATTTTTATATCTGCCTCTGCTTAACTTCACATCTGATTTCCGATTAAAACCCGAATTTTCAATCTAATGAAACGCATCAACGAAAAAGTTAAAGACCTGATAGAAGTTCGCTCCTATCAAATATTACACGATTTTATTTCCGATCCGGCGAAAACGCTTTCAGCTTATTATTTTACCGACGTAACTTCGGATTTGATGGCAAAATGGTTGGACAAGATTGTTAATGTTCAATCTCAAAATGGCACGGCGTTTGCGCTGGCAGGTTATCGCGGCGTGGGCAAAAGTCATTTTTTAGCAACTCTCGGCGCAATTGTTTCGCATCCCGAACTGCGTTCCCGCGTAACCGAAGCGCACGTTGCGGCAAGCGCGCAACGGCTTAAACGAACTCGCTATGCCGTCGGTTATGTCCGACGCGGAACGCACGAAACCTTGTTAGCGGAATTGAAGGACGCGATTGCCAAGGCGTTTGAACTCGATGCGGCGACTTTGGGCGATTCGGTAATTGATTTACTAAATGTGGTGGCGGAAAAAGCCGGCGAAGTGCCGTTTGTTTTGGTGTTTGACACCGCGTTTGAACGTGAATCGCGGGTGGCGCGGGATGATGGCGTGTTATTGGCTGAAATTGCCGAACTTGCCACATCTTTAAATATGTTTGTGGCAGTTGCCCTCGATGATGACATTGCCGGGGCTGACGGCATCAATGCCGCAATTGTCCGCAATTTTACGATTGATTATCTTGACCAAGAACATCTTTATCGGATTGTTGATACACATATTTTTCCGAAACAACGGCAAATGTCGCCGCTACTTCACGAGATTTATACAAATTTTCGGGAAGTTATGCCGAACTTTCAGTGGAGTGAACAGCGTTTTTCCGCGCTCTATCCGTTGCATCCGATAATTTTGGAAACCGCACCGTTTGTTCGCCTTTACGCGCCGGATTTTGCACTGCTCGGTTTTGCGGCAGAAGCGGGTAATAAAATTCTCGGTCGTCCGGCAAATTCGCTGATCGCGCTGGACGAAGTTTTTGACTTTACCGAGCAGACCTTGCGAAAGGTCGAAGACCTACAGGATGCTTTTGCGACATATGACCGGTTAAATGCCGAAATTGTCAGCAATATTCCGGTCATGCAGAGGCTTCAAGCAAAACTGATTCTCAAGGGTTTGCTTCTTTTATCGCTGGACGGCGACGGGACGACAGCCGCTCAGATCTGCGCGGCGATGCTGATCTTCGACGAAAATAATCCGCAAAACGGTTTGCAAATGGTCGAAAATCTGCTTGAAACTTTTGTTTCGGTGCTGCCCGAACAAATTTGGCGAAAAACCGAAGAAGGCAGAGAAATTCGTTACAGTCTGAAAGTCAGTATCAAAGAAAGTCTCAATAATTCTTTGAACGAAGCAATCGCCCACGTTTCGCCCGATATTGTTCCAAAGATTTTATGGAAAATTGCGCGGGAACGTTTTACCGATTGGACTTTCGGCGATGAAACAGAAGGTAAAAGCACGAATTGGACAGATTCGCAGATTGTTTGGCGCGGCGGTTTGCGGCGCGGACGTTTGTGCTGGAATCTGGGAAGTGACGAAACCGATTGGGCACAAATGCCCGGCAATCTTGAAGTAACGGATTGGATGGTAATCATCAGCGGCGAAAATCAAATAATGCCGTTGACCGAAAATACCGTTGAAGTTCCGCGGGTTTACTGGCAGCATGCGCCGCTTCGCAAAGATGAGATCGAAACGATTCTGCGCTATCACATTTTGCTGAATGATGAAACGCTCCGCTTGGAGTTTGGCGATCAGCTTCGGGCGGCCGGACACGCTCATTCATTGGCGATTGAAAAAATCTGGAATCGAATTTTCTTAGGCGACGGAAAATTGGTCATCGAAGGTTTTGATTTTAACTTCTCGGAAGAAGCCCGCAATTCGCAAAGTCTGTCGAAAATCTTTTCGACGATGCTCGAACCATTGTTTGAAATGCGGTTTCCGGCGCATCCCATATTTACACAACCGCTCGGAATGACCGAGGTTTCATCGCTGGTCAGCGACCTTTTCAGCGGAACGCGTCAAAACT
>JANOXW010000499.1:0-10866 GCA_031418635.1 Acidobacteriota bacterium | reverse complement strand
GTCGCCGATAATATTTCCTTTTACTTTTTGCAAACCTTTCGCTTTTAATTGATTTGCCAGATTTTCGATGCCTTCATCACTCAAATCGGGCGCACCTTGTCCATAAAGAATCAAATCGCCGTCAAGCACGCCTTTTTCAATTTTGTTGGATGCAAAAACGCTCGTTTTCCAACGAAAATCCACGCCGAGTTTGTCAAGGGCGACAACCGACGTGATTATTTTTTGCACCGACGCGGGCGTGAAAAAATTTTGTGTATCACGCGCCGCTAAAACTCTTCCGTCTTTTAACGAAACGACGAAAACACCCCAACGCGCATTGGCAAACTCGCTATTTTCGATGAGTTCGTCAATCTTTTTTGCCAACGCAACATCGTCTGGCTTTTGTGAAATTTCCAACGGTTTGGCGAGATTTATGTTTGCAGTTGGAAGCAGAAAACTTTCTTCATTATTCGGCGAAACGTCTTCGTTTTTTGTGGCTTGTTCGGAAGAACGACACGCTACAACAATCACGATAAAAAGCAAAAATATAAAAAATTTTTGGTGAAATGTAGTCATTTTATTTCTGCCTTTTCAAATCTCTTCTAAAATATTTCGGGTTGTTTGAAAAACCTCGTCCACGCTGATCTCCTTCAATGTTGCGCCACGCACAATCGCAAGTTTTTCGGTCAATGGAATATGAGCATCCGGCGTGCCGTGCTTTGACAACATCACGATAAAAGCTCCCATCACTGCTCCCAAGTGCATCGGACCGGTATCGTTGCTGACCAAGATATTTACGCGGGCTAACGCAGCGGCAAGTTGCGGCAATGTCAGATTATCAAAAATAAATGCGTCGGAAGAAAGTTTTTCTTCAACTTCTTCGCGCAAATGCCGTTCTTCGGGACCGAGAAAAACAACCATTTTTCGATTTTCATCTTTTAGAAGTTTGGTTAATTTCGCAAAATTTTCGATGCTCCAACGCCGTCCGGGATGACCTGCGCCGAGAAACATTCCGACCACAAGTTTTTCCTTGAGATTATGTTTTTGCCAAATATTTTCGATGAATTCATCATCAGACTTGCGCGGAAGAATATGCAAAAAACGTGGCGCATTTTCAATATCAAGCGGTTTCAAAACGTCTAAATAAAAATCCGTCGCGTTTTTTGTTTTATCTTCAAGCGGCGGTTTCGGCGCAAAATTCGCCAGATAATCAAGTGAACGACTTTCACGATTGGCAAAAAGCCGATGCTTTGCGCCCGACAAAAAACCGAGCAGATTTGTTTCGTAAAGACTATGCAAATCAATGACAAAATCAAAATTTTTACGTCGAATGTTACGAACTATTTTGAAGATTTGCGCGATTGACCAAAGTTTGCCGCTGTCCCGCAGTTCAACGCGGTCAACTCCGATTATTTCATCAAAAAAGTCGGCAAGTTCAATTATCTGCACATTCGGTTTCCCAACCAAAGCAGTAATATGTGCATCGGGAAATCTTTTTCTAATCGCCGACAACGCCGGCAAACCTAAGATAACATCGCCAAGCTGTCCAAAATGAATAACTAAAATGTTTTGCGGATTAAAATTCAAGGTTTTCGATTTTAGAATCAGTAGTTTATCGCTACTTTTGTCCAAAAAAATCTTGGCATTTAGCGATTTTGCTCGATTGTGCCTTTAAGCATTATTTATCAATCGCTCTTGCATTTCAAAGCGCGTTTCTTCGCGCACAACTTCGTCATCTTCGGCATCGAAAACCTCGAAAAGCGCGTAAGGCGTTTCGCTCAAACGGCGTAATTCCCAAGCCTCGCCGCTTTTCCCCGAAGCGCGTGAAAACCAAATAGCGTCTGTTTCGGACGACAAAATTTCCGTTTCACCGAAAAGAGAGTTTAGCATCTCCGCCAAACTTTCTTTTGTGCGGGCGGAAAGCAAAACACGGCGTAAATTCCAGCCGTGTTTTTTGTATTGTGCCAAAATTTCTCTAATCTGCTCTGCGCTCATTATTTTTTCGGCTTACTTTCAGGCGTAACCTGCACAGTTGGGACACTGCTGTTTTTACCCGAAGAAATATTCGCGTTAGTGTTCGGTGCAGATGGAATCATATTATTTGCGGCACTATTGGAGATTTCCTTTTCCTGTTGCGCCTTGCTTTTGCCCGGCGATTTGTAAATTCCTTGCCACGCATCGCCAATGGCAAGTTTCCAACCACCATCCTCGTTAATAAAAAAAGTGTCTTCCCATTTACTTTCTTTTTGGTTATAAACTTCAACCGCGCCAAATTCGTCTTTTATACGCTCATCGCGGATTTGCGGCATTTTATCGGTAATAGTTGTTGCTAAAAGACCGTTTTCGAGTGTTTTTTCAATCGTCTGATTTTGTCTTTGCGCTTGTGATTCGGCTAAAGCGAGCGTGTTTTTTGACATTACTTGCTTGACTTTTTCGGTATCTTTGGCTTTTACTGCGTTGAAAAGCATCTGATATGCCTGTGTTGGCGTTTGTGCTTTCTCGCCTTCAACCGTTTGTTTTTGGCACGAAAAACTCACTAACGCAATCGCCATTAAAAAACACAATCCGATAAATTTTTGACTTTTTTGAAATTTCATTGCTCTTATTATTGTCACTAAATTATTTTTGAAGTATAGATAGAGTTTTGCCAAAAGTAAATAATGTCTTTGCTACCGCGCAAACTTTTACTTTAATTTTTGAAAAAGAATCGGACGGCTTGGCGAAGCGTCCGAAGCAAAAGCGGCGATTTGCAGATTTAGCAAATAACTGCCGTCAGCAATTTTGTCGGGAACGTAAATCAACTCTGTAATTGTGTGATAAACCAAACTCGATTCTGAAATTGCATACGCGCTTTGTTCGACATTCCAAAAAATCCGATGATTGGAAAGGTTGCCTTCATCAAAAATCCGGTCAATCGAAGGCATATCAACCAGCAAGTGTTTGACGTTGCTTTCGACAATAAACTGAATCGCTTCGGTTGAAAAAAACGGCGGAATTTCTGTTGTGTATGTTTTGGTTAATTTTCCTTCATCATTTGGCAAAGTTCTGATAATCAAAGCCGCCGAGTTTGAGTTTTGCGGAATATGTCCAATTGACTTTAGCGTAATCAATAAATCATTTTCGCTTAAATTGCTTAAATAAGTATCTTGTGTTTCGTTTGCCTTTTCGGGTGCAACCGAAATCAAAGTCGCCGGAATAAACACATCTTTCAAACAATCGTGAACGGAAATTCTCTCGTGTGTAATATGCCCGACGCACTCGGTATGTGTGCCGTTGCAATGCGGAATAAGCGTATATTGCTCAAAATTGCAACTTCCGCCGCGCCGTGTGTCGCCGATTAAATTTTCGGCTTCGTACGGTTTCGACTGCGCCGTTTCCACGCTGTAAGCATTCGGTTGTGCGCTGTTAAAATATAGCGGAATGGAAATGTCGAGCGAATTTTCGCTATCAATTTCGTAGATTTGATCGTTGCTTTGAATTGAAAGAATCATTTTTTATTTTGAGCCTGAACACTTTCGTTAAAGTCTGATTTTTTTTCGACATAATTGCCAATTCTAGCACAAACTTTATACCGGCAACATCGGTAAATTTATCCCGATTCATTTCTCTTGAAATACATCGGTTGCCGTTCCAATAAAGCACAGCAAAGATAAACTTGCTATAATTTCTTTTAGTTCTATTTGGGCGAATTTATTCATTATTTGTATCAGATTGATGACAAATGTTCCGAAATACAAATTATTTTTTCTCAAACAAAACTCATTTTTCGATGAAGGCACGTTGTTTGAGTTAGCCGACGAACTCATTACCGAAGCGAGTTTGGACAGAAATTTTGACCAACAATTTAATAATGTTCCGGCAGAACATTATAATAATTATGGCTATTACTTGCCCGACAAAGGCGATGGCATAGCCGCTTTTATTCATCAAGATAGTGTTTTGGAATGTCCGGCTTTTGCCGAAAATGTTGCGCCGGGAAAATGTCCGGTGAAAATAACTTCAATGCGGCTTTTGAGCCGCGCCGATTCGCTTTTTGACCAAAACTTAAACAACATCGGAATTTTTGACGTTCACGTTGAACAAACCATCCATTTTCAAAAAATCGTCATTCCTTTGCCGACCAAATTTCCAAATATTCAATCGGTAATTCTCAAAAATCGCTTAAAAAATGTTGTGGTTGATGAATACGAAAATCCGTCTTTGGAAATGACGAATGATGGTGAAGCCTATTGTTTACACATCGGATATATCGCGCCTGGATTTTATAAAACGGAAATAAATCTGCCAAAGGGAAAATTTATCAAGCTCAAATGCATCAAGTTTTTCCCCGAATATTTTAAGGAAAAATATCCGTTTATTGCTGCAAATCCGGTGGCTAAAAAAGGTGAAACATTTTACATCAACGAAGTCGGTTTTCGCCCAGAAGATTATTTGAATAAGCCTCCGCAAAAACCCAAAACTGACGACGCAAACAGGTTTTCTGCCGAACTTCTAAATCTCGCTTTAGAATTCAAAACTGAATGGGGTGAAAATTTTAAACAGCCGATTGACGAAAGAATCCTCAACAAATTTCTCGCGCTTACTACCGCTGAAATCAATGAATTAGCTAAAACTGCCGGTGAAGCCGAATCATATATTTACATTTTAGCCGAACAAGAATTCGACGGCGAAATTTTTGAAAGCGACATTATTAGCCAAGTTCGCCTCAAATTCCCGTGGATAACTGATAGTAATTTATTCAGATTAAAAAATATCGGAATGTTCTATGCCCGAAAGTAGTTGTTTTCTCCGGTTTCTGTAAGATTTTTCAATTATCTGTTTGACGATTTTTGAAAATTCGGGATAAATACTTCTTATCGTTGTGTAAATTTCTGTTGTGAATTCTTATTGAAAAATGCAAACTTTAGATTTAATCATCATCTTCGGCTATTTAATCGGCGTAACGCTTTTTGGGGTTTATTTTTCCAAGAATCAGGAAACGACCGATGATTATTTTGTCGGCGATCGAAACGTGCCGTGGTGGGCGATTGCGATGTCCATTGTGGCGACGGAAACTTCGACGATTACGTTTATTTCCGTTCCCGGCATTGCGTTTGCCAAAGGCGGAAATTTTCAGTTTTTGCAACTCGTTTTCGGCTATATGCTTGGGCGTATTGTGATTTCGCTGTTGTTTATTCCGATGTATTTTCGCGGCGATTTGCAGACGGTTTATCAGCTTTTGGGCGAGCGATTTGGTGCAAAAGTAAAAATGCTCGCGTCTGCGCTGTTCGTCGTGATGCGAAACATCGCCGACGGAATTCGATTATTATTAACTGCTATTGTTTTAGCCTCCGTTTATATCGCGTTTCAGCCCGACGCAAACGCTGAAACGATGACAATTTTGTCCGTTATTCTGCTTGGCGTGGTGATGATAATTTTTACATTTTACGGCGGAATGGAAGCGGTTATTTGGGTTGAAGTCGTCCAACTTTTAATTTACATCGGTGGCGCGATTGCGGCAGCGGTCGTGATTTTGAGTCAAATTGACGGCGGAATGCCACAGGTTTTGGCACTCGGACAGCAATTTAACAAATTCAATTTGTTCGATTTTACACTTGATTTCACAAAAACTTACACATTTTGGGCAGGTTTGATCGGTGGCTGTTTTCTCACGATGTCCACGCACGGCACAGACCAATATCTCGTCCAGCGTTATCTTTGCACGAACAAATCTTCGAGCGCGTCTTTGGCTCTTTTGTCGAGTGGCGCAGTCGTTCTCGGACAATTTATCGGTTTTCTTTTTATCGGCGTTTTGCTGTTTGCGTTTTACGCGCCGTTTAATTCCGCCGAATATGCCAACGCCGGAGTTTTAAATTCAGGCGTTCCGGCGACATTTCCGTTTGCGGGCGGCGACAAGGTTTTTCCCGCTTTTATCACGCAAAATATGCCGTCGGGTTTGTCGGGTTTGGTCATCGCGGCGATTTTCGCGGCGGCTCTTTCTTCGTCTTTAAATTCGATTGCGGCAACTTTCGTCAACGATTTGTATAAACCTTTTGCCAAAGACAAATCTGATAAAAGTCTGCTGAAAATTTCCGGTTGGCTAACGCTTTTTTTTGGCATCATACAAATCGTTGTCGCACTCTTTATGATGAAACAAAACGAATCGGCATTGAGTCAGGCACTTTCGATTGCGTCGCTCTTTAACGGTCCGGTTCTCGGCGTTTTTCTCGTCGGAACTTTTATCAAGAAAGCCAACGAAACAGCCGCTTTAATCGGAATGGCGGCAAGTATTTTGCTGATGCTTTATATCAAATTTGCCACGCCGTTGGCTTGGACGTGGTATGTTTTAATCGGCAGTTTGACAACGCTTCTCGTCGCGTGGATGGTGAGTTTGTTCATTCAGAAAAAGTAGGCAATAATCAATAAATATATGAATTCCCAAAAATCATTTGCATATTTTCGAGTATTTTTAACTGTATGTATCTGTGTTTCGCTGTGGTTAAATTCGGTTACTGCTTTTTCTGCGCCGAATGAAAAATTTCGCCCGTCGGCAAAAGCTGTCAGATGGGCAGATAATCAACTAAAAAAAATGTCGGTTGACGAGAAAATCGGTCAACTCGTGCATATCGGCATCAATGCGCGTTATCTGAACCAGGAAAGCGCGGAATATAAAGAGCTAAAACGGCATGTTACGGAAAACAAAATCGGCGGTATAGTTGTTTTTGTCGGCGGTCTTTATGAAACCGTGCATCTCGTTAATAGGATGCAGGAAAGTGCGAAAATTCCGCTTTTGATTTCCGCCGATTTTGAAACAGGTGTCGGAATGCGGTTTGATGAAACGGTAAATCTGCCTTGGAATATGGCGATTGCGGCAACCGGAAATCCTGAATTTGCCCGCCGACAAGGTGTTATTACGGGACGCGAAGCAAAGGCGTTAGGCGTTCAACAAGTGTTTGCGCCCGTCGTTGATGTCAATAACAATCCTGACAATCCCGTGATAAATGTTCGCAGTTACGGCGAAAATCCGAACGATGTAGCGCGTTTTGCCGTCGCTTTTACGATGGGTTTGCAATCGCAAAATGTTCTCGCTACCGCCAAACATTTTCCCGGACACGGCGACACGAATGTTGATTCGCATCGCGGTTTGCCGATTATTGATTTGCCGAAAAGCCGACTCGAAGCTGTCGAACTCGTGCCTTTTAAATCAGTCATTGACGCGGGCATCGGTTCGATTATGGTCGGACATATTTCTTTGCCGCAGATTGATGACACTGAGGTAAAACCTTTGAAAAAAGCGAACAAGCCAACCGATACCGACGCGGAAATCGTTACGGAAAAAGCGACGACACCGGCGACGCTTTCACCGATTGTGGACGCGCAACTTCTTCATAAAGAGTTGGGTTTTAACGGTTTGACCGTAACGGACGCGATGAGTATGAGTGGTTTGACGCTCTATTTTAATCAAGATGAAGCGGCGGTTCGCGCTCTGCTTGCCGGCGCGGATGTTCTGCTCAAACCTTCGGATGCGGATTTGGCAATCAAGGGTTTGAAAGAAGCCGTCAAATCGGGGCGCGTTACGATGGAACGCTTAGATGAATCCGTTCGCAAACAGCTTGCGTGGAAATACGAACTCGGTTTAGTCAAAAATAAAATCGCGCCGATTGACCAAATTGATACCATCGTTTCGGGCAACGACACGCGCCAATTATCCAACGAAATTGCTGAAAAAGCGATTACTTTGGTCAAAAATGATAATAAAACTTTGCCGATTGCGAAAGGCAAAAAAGCCGTCGTTTTGTGCATCACCAACGGCGACGACCGCAATTTTGTCGGCAACACATTTACTCAAACGCTTCGTGGTTTCGGGTTAAATAATGCGGAACGAATCGTAATTGATGAACGCTCAACCGACAAAGAAGTGCAAGACGCGATCGAAAAAGCAAAAACCGCCGAAGTCGTCATCGCCGCACTTTTCGGGCGTGTCCGTTCCGGCGCGAAAAATAGTATCGGTTTGACCGAAACCGGCAATCAAGTTTTGCAGGCAGTTTTGCAAAACAATCCGAACACGATAAATATCAGTTTTGGCAATCCGTATATTTTGCGCGGTTTTCCCCAAATGAAAACCTATATCGTCGCTTACGGCGATATGACGAGTTTGCAAAGTGCGGCGGCGCGTGCCGTGATGGGCGAAATTAATTTTACGGGCAAACTTCCCATTTCGATTACAGAAAATTATCCGCGTGGAACAGGTTTATAGGTTCAAGGTTCAAGGTTTCAGATTTCAACCTTGAACCTGAAACCTTGAACCTGAAACCTTGAACCTAAAACAATGTCTTGGCAAATAGAGAATTTTCTCGAAGAAAAAAACAATCAACTACACATCAACGGCGTTTCGGCGATTGAATTGGCGAAAGAGTTTGACACGCCGCTTTTTGTCTTTTCAGAATCGCGCATCCGGCACAATATCGAACGGTTAAAACGCGCTGAAAATTTTATTGATTGTCCGTTGAAGATTTGCTATGCGGCAAAGGCAAATTCAAATATGGCGATTTTGAGAACCGTCAAAGAAGCGGGCGCGGATTTGGAAGTAAATTCGGGCGGCGAACTTTGGAAGGCTTTGAAAATCGGTTTTACGGGCGAACAGATTATTTTTAACGGCACGAGCAAAGAAGTTTGGGAAATTGAAAATGCGATAAACGCTGAGATTTACGCGATTCAGGTTGATTCGCTTTATGAATTAGAGATAATCGAAAAAGTGGCGCGAAGATTAAAAAAGCGGGCGAATGTTTCTCTGCGCTTAGTTCCCGAAATCGAAACCAACACTCATTCAGGACTTCAAACCGCACTTTTAACCTCGAAATTCGGAATGATGCCGACGGAAGCGTTGTCGGCGTTTCATCAATATAAGTTGTCAGAAAACCTGAATCTGTGCGGCGTTCATCTGCATATCGGTTCGCAAAATCCGAACTCAGAGCCATATACCGAAGCGTTCAAAACGCTGTTTGAAAATCTCGTGCAGATATACGAAGAAACCGGAATCAAACTTTCGCACATCAATCTCGGTGGCGGTTTTCCCGTTAATTATTTGCGCGACGATTCGCACGGAAAATCTTTTTCCGAAACAACACACGAAATGTTTGCGGCTGATTTTGAGCCTGCAGACGCAATAAAAAACGCTTGGAAAACGGTTAAAGAATCAGCCGACGCTTCAAACGCCGCGCATTTGCTTGAAAATATTACGTTACTTTTAGAACCAGGCAGAAGCATCATCTCAGACGCGGGAATTTGCTTGACAAAAGTTCGCAACAAAAAACTCAGACCAATCCAAAATCCAAAATCCAAAATCCAAAATGACACTTGGCTTTTGACCGACGCGGGTTTCAACATCTTGCTCTCGATGGAAACTTACAAATGGTATTATCATCTGATTTCCGCCAATCGCGCCGACGAAAAACACGATATAAAATACAAACTCGCCGGTCCGTTATGCGACGGTGGCGACGTTTATTTTGATATTGAAGGTTTAAATAGACTTCCCGATTATCGTCTTTTACCCGAAAATGTTCAGTCTGACGAAATTTTAGCACTGCTTAATTGCGGCGCATATTCCATCGCCCAAATGTTCCAATACAACGGCAGATTTCTACCAAGCGTGGTTTTGATAACCGAAGACAAAATGGTTGAATTAATCAGACAACGCGATAATTTTGAAGATTTAATCACTAACGATATTTGGTAACTTTCGAGGGATGAAGGATGAATAAGCAGGCAACAAGTTTCTTATTCATCCCTCATCCTTCATCCCTCATCACTTCCGTTAATGCCCCGAATACCAATCATAGTTTTCTTCCGCCCAATAATCGCGCGGTCTTTCGTTGGTAAATTCGATGCGTCCGATGCGTTTTAATTGTTTGATGCCGTATTTTGTCGTCGTAACGAGTCGCAACGGTGCGCCGTGTTCGGGAAGCAGCGGTGAGCCGTTCATCTCATACGCAAGAAGCGTCTGCGGATGCAAAATGCTCTGCATATCCCAACCGACGAAATAAGCGCGGTCGGGCGTAACTAATGAAACGTATTTCGTTATATTTTCCGAGATGTTTGGCGGATTCGGCGTTCCGTTTTGGCGCAGAATCGGAAAAAACTGCGCGGCAAAATCGGAAAATCTCACGCCTTTCCACTTAACAATTTGACTCCAACCTTCGATACATTTTAATTCCGTCGTCATCTCGACCGATGGCAGAGATTTGATGTCGTCAAGCGAAAAAAGCAAGCCCGGAACCGATTCATTCGGCGCAGGCGGCGTGTCCAAACTGCGTGGCGCGTTGTCGTCGCCGCCAAAAGAAATGTTTGCGGAATACTGCGAAAATTGTTGCGGATTAGACAAGCCCGTTACTTGCAAACGCCAATTTTCCGCATCGAAATCATCGTCTAAACCGATAAAACCATTGACTCGTGCGCCGGCAAGTTCGCGCGGAAATTCGGGCGCGAGGTCGGCACTGTCAAAAAATGCTTGGCTGACATTTTCGTTGAATTTGAACATTCGCTCGAACAGATAAAAATTGTCCGATTTTCGCAACCAACTGTACCCAAAATAACCCAAAACAGCCGTTGCGCCGCCGATTAAAAAAGTGCGCCGTGAACGCCGACTCATTTGCCGTTTGGCTTCGTCATCGCTGAAAGGCTCACTCAATTCGCGCTTTTCGTTCAGAATAATCGCTGTATTATTTTTGTCGTCAGGATTTTCTTTTTCTCGCTTTGCCTTTTCGAGTTCACGCACTTTTTCGACTAAAACTTCTTCTTTCTGTTCGCTCATATTTTTGCTCCTTCTTCAATCGCAACGGCAGTTTCAGGTAATTTTTCATCCGTCTTGACAACTTCATAACCGCTGACCATCGAACGAAAATTACC
>JANOXW010000498.1:0-2868 GCA_031418635.1 Acidobacteriota bacterium | reverse complement strand
CGCAACCGTTCCAGCGCAAGATCACATCATCGTTTCCCGTCGGGCGAATCTTTTCAGCTTTTGCAAACCAATTCATCGCTTGCACAAAAAACTCATAAGCTGCTGATTCTGAGCCGGGCATTCCTTTGTTGAGCGAGGCTTTGGCACGACGTTCATAGACGATTCCGGTGTAATAAGCGCGTTCGTATTCATTCGTAATCTGCGCGAGATAATCCTTGATTTGCGAATCACCAATGGCGTAATCTTTGCCAAAACGGTCGCTCATCGCCAAAACAATCGTAATTAGCGCGTCTTGATTTTCGGGTTCAACTTGCAAAATATCCAGACAAATACTCTGCGCCGCGCCCGGTTCATTCAATAAACGATAATGTTTTGCGCGTTCCAACGCCGCCGGAATTGCTTCTTTATGTAAAGTTTTTAACTCGAACATATCTCACTCCTGTTATTTATCTTTTTTACGCCGAAACAATCTTACAAATTTCGTAATCGGGTCGTAAAATTCGTCAACGACGCGCTCTTTCAAAGGAATAATCGCGTTGTCGGTAATTGTAATTCCTTCTGGACAAACCTTTGTGCAGCATTTTGTGATGTTGCAGTAACCGATGTTCGATTCGTCCTTTAAATCCTTCAAACGATTTTCGGTGTCGAGCGGGTGCATCTCAAGTGCCGCCGCATAAACTAGAAATCGCGGTCCGATAAATTCGTCGTGTTTATGGTGGTCGCGCAAAACGTGGCAAACGTCTTGACAGAGAAAACATTCGATACATTTGCGAAATTCCTGCACGCGATCAATGTCTTGCTGCTGCATTCGCCAAGTTCCGTCCGGCGCGTCAGGCTTGCGTGGCTTGAATTTTTTGATACGTTTTTTGACTTCGTAATTCCACGAAACGTCCGTTACCAAATCTTTTTTCAGCGGAAAAGCCTTCATCGGTTCAACCGTTATCGGCTCTTCAATCGAAAGCGTATTCATCCGCGTCATACACATCAATTTCGGCATTCCGTTAATTTCCGCCGAACACGAACCGCATTTTCCCGCCTTACAATTCCAACGACACGCCAAATCTCCGGCTTGTTCGCTCTGAATCTGCAAAACCGCGTCCAAGACAACCATTCCTTCGGAAATTTCGGTGTCGTAAGATTTAAAATCGCCACCATCGCTATTGCCGCGCCAGATTTTGAATGTTGCTTTTGCCATTTTTATTTTTTTTCTTATAAATTGCCACGTCGCCTTAGCGCGTGGAAAATATTGCTAACTAAAAACTCGGCTTTAGCCAAACTGAAAATAATTAATTTCAAAATAGCTTTAGCTGAAGCAAAAAGGAATAATTTATTTTTTTATTTTCGGCTAAAGCCTTTTGTTCTCATCTTTAGCCCACGAGTTAAAACTCGTGGCAATTTATCAAATCAATGCCGCTCTAAGCATATTGCAGACACGCTTGCAAATCTTCAAATTCAAGATCGGGCATTTCTTCGAGTATTTGCTCGGCAGAAAGTCCGGCGGCATACAAATCCAAAACATCAGTTACACGAATCCGCATCCCGCGAACACACGGACGACCGCCGCATTGTTTTGGATTTACGGTTATTCTATTTGATAAATCTTGCGTCATAATAGATTGATTATCTCACAAATCAGCCCATTTCTTCGATAATCTGTTTCAATTCGTCCGGCATTTCGGGAATCGGGACGGATTTTATTTCCATCTCGCCGTCAGCGTCTTTTTTGATGGAGAAATTTATTATGCCGAATTCTTTTTCTTTCGCCGGAAAATCTTCGCGGAAATGTCCGCCGCGACTTTCTTTGCGTTCGATTGCGGCAAGCGTGATTGCTTCGGAAACATTAAGCAAATTGTGCATATCGAGCGCGGTGTGCCAACTCGGATTAAAATCAATATTGCCCGTCGCACTGACATTTTTGAGTCGGTCTTTCAGTTTTCGCACGCCGATTAAAGCTGTCTGCATTTCGTCTTCGTTTCGCACGATGCCGACGTTTAACTGCATCATATCTTGCAATTCGTGTTGTAACTGAAACGGGTTTTCGCCGTTTTGATTTTCAAAAGGTTCTAAAGACCATTTTACGGTTTGCGCGATTTCCTCGTTATTTATTGTGCCGTGATTGTTTTCTTGTGCAAATTTTGCGGCGTATTCTCCGGCACGTTTGCCGAAAACGATTAAATCCGAAAGCGAATTTCCGCCCAAGCGATTTGCGCCGTTGATTCCGGCGGCACATTCTCCGGCGGCAAAAAGTCCGGGAATTGTTGAGGCTTGCGTGTCGCCGTCAACTTTAATTCCGCCCATAATGTAATGCGTCGTCGGTCCGACTTCCATCGGTGTTGTCGTGATGTCCAAATCGGCGAGTTGTTTGAATTGGTGATACATACTCGGCAATTTCTTTTTGATATGTTCGGGCGCATTCGAGATTTTTTCTTTGATCCAGGCAATGTCGAGAAAAACGCCGCCATGCGGGCTTCCGCGTCCGGCTTTGACTTCGCGCATAATGCACCGCGCAACGTGGTCGCGTGTCAGCAATTCGGGCGGACGACGCGCATTTTTGTCGCCCGTAACATATCGCCAACCTTCTTCTTCGGTGTCGGCGGTTTGGTCTTTGTAATTGTCGGGAATATCGTCGAACATAAAGCGTTTGCCTTCCGAATTTGTTAAAATTCCGCCTTCGCCGCGCACGCCTTCCGTGACCAAAATTCCTTTGACAGACGGTGGATAAACCATTCCGGTCGGGTGAAATTGCAGAAATTCCATATCAATCAATTCCGCGCCCGCATCATACGCCAAAGAATGTCCGTCGCCCGTGCCTTCCCAACTGTTGCTCGTGATTTTATAAGCGCGTCCGACTCCGCCTGTCGCTAAAAT
>JANOXW010000497.1:0-12721 GCA_031418635.1 Acidobacteriota bacterium | reverse complement strand
AATCGGTTTTGGCATAAAAAAAGTCGGAATCATAAATTTATGACTCCGACTTTTTTCTACCGCTTATTCTTTCTGATTTATTCTCACTATTGAGTAAAATTGTAACCGGACCGTCGTTCACGAGTTCGACATCCATCATCGCTCGAAAACGTCCGGTTTCGACTTTTTCAATTTGCTTGAGTGCTTCCGCCACAAAAAACTCATACAAAAAGTTTGCTTTTTCGGGCGTAGCGGCTTCGATAAATGAAGGACGGCGACCTTTTCGCGTATCGCCGTAAAGTGTAAATTGCGAAACGACCAACAAATCGCCCTTCATGTCCAAAAGCGAAAGATTCATCTTGCTGTCTGCGTCTTCAAAAATGCGAAGATTGAGCGTTTTTTCCAAAAGATAAAGCGCGTCTTGTTTCTCATCCTCACGCGAAACGCCAAGCAAAACCAAAATTCCATTGCCGATTTCGCCAACAGTTTCTCTCTCAACCGAAACTTTAGCGCGGGAAACTCTTTGGACGACAGCACGCATAATTTTAAAGGGATGAAGGATGAGGGATGAAAGATGAATAAGAATTATTGTGCATTTATTTTATTCATCCTTTGTCCTCATCATTCATCCTTCAATCGAAACCTTTTCCATCCTAATCTCCTCAAGCGGTTTGTCGCGTGGATTGGTTTCGACTTCGGCGATTGCGTCCACCACATCTTGACCTTCGACCACGACACCGAATTTCGTATAACTCGGCGGCAGAGAATAATCAGTGTGCATTATGAAAAATTGTGAGCCGTTGGTATTCGGTCCCGAATTTGCCATTGCTACTGTTCCTTTGCCATAAACGCCTTGATAAAGCGGGGAAGTTCGGTCAATCTCGTCGTTAAATTTTCCACCCCAAGCCGATTCGCCGCCGTAACCTTCGCCCAACGGATCGCCGCCTTGCACCATAAAATTTTTGATGACGCGATGAAATATCACGCCGTCATAATAACCTTTTTCCGCCAACAGACGAAAGTTTTCCGTCGTTTTCGGCGCATCTTCTTCTAAAAGTTCAACTTTTATTGTTCCTTTATTTGTTTCGATAATTGCAATTCTATTTGCCACTAAATATTCTCCTCTAATTTTTATTATTTAATTTTTACAACAGGTTGGTCAGGATGTGCTGGATTTGGAATGACGCGGCGATTGGTGCAATCTACAAGCAAATCCATAACTTCCAAAATTGTTTGTCCGATTAAGACTTCGTCGCCCAAAACCATTGCACCTTCCGTCGTTGTCCTACCCATAATTTCATAAGTTATCGGTTCGGTCAATTCAACCGTATCTTTGCGTCCGTCGGCATATTCGGCAACTCTTTGTCCATCGGATTCTAAACCGAGTTGCTGCATCACAAATTGAGGAACAACCGAAGAAACAGCACCTGTATCAATCAATGCGTTGGTTTCATAACTTCGGATTTCTTCTTTTTTAATTTGTCCGCGTCTTGCTAACGCTCTGTCTAAAGCGTTAATCAATTTAACTTTTACTCTGACTTCGTCCATCATTATTTCGCGCTCCCAAAATAAATCTTTCTATTGCTAATGCTACACCGTTTTTGTCATTACTCAAAAACGTGAAAAATTAAGCCTTAATCAATCTGTAATGCTAGACGCGCTAACTTAACATTAGCCTTTAATTTGATAAAAAGCGTTTCGCCCTAAATATCGCGCTGATTCGCCTAAATCTTCTTCGATTCGCAAAAGCTGATTATATTTTGCGATACGGTCAGAACGCGAAAGCGAACCCGTTTTGATTTGTCCGGCGTTGGTTGCAACGGCTAAGTCCGCGATGAATGAATCTTCCGTTTCACCTGAACGATGTGAAATAACGGCAGTCATATTGTTGGTTTTCGCTAATTCAATTGCGTCCAAAGTTTCGGTCAAAGTGCCGATTTGATTGACTTTTATCAAAATCGAGTTTGCCGCGCCTTCGTCAATTCCGCGTTGCAAAAATTTCACGTTGGTTACAAACAAATCATCGCCGACGAGTTGGACTTTATCGCCGATTTGCTCTGTCAGATTTTTCCAGCCGTCCCAATCGTTTTCCGCCATTCCGTCTTCGATGGAAATAATGGGATATTGCCGCGACCAATCCGCCCAATAATTTGCCATTTCATCCGATGAAAGCTCGCGTTTGTCCGACTTTTTGAAAATATATTTGCCGTCGCTGTAAAACTCACTTGCCGCCGGATCGAGCGCAATCATAATGCTTTCGCCTGCCGTGTAGCCGGCTTTTTCGATGGCTTCGAGAATCGTTTCAATCGCTTCTTCGTTCGATTTCAGATTCGGCGCAAAACCGCCTTCGTCGCCGACGCTTGTTGCATAACCGCGTGAACTCAAAACCTTCTTCAAATTATGAAAAATCTCCGCGCCGGCGCGTAATGCTTCCGAAAATGATTCCGCGCCGACGGGCATAATCATTAATTCCTGAAAATCAACATTATTGTCGGCGTGTGCGCCGCCGTTTATATTGTTCATCTTCGGTACAGGCAGAGTTTTCGCGTTTATGCCGCCGATGTAGCGATACAAAGCCAATTCTTGAAACGCCGCCGCCGCCCGCGCATTTGCCATCGAAACGGCTAAAATCGCGTTTGCGCCCAAGTTTGATTTATTTTCCGTCCCGTCAAGCGCAATCAACGCTTCGTCAACCGCCGTTTGGTCAAGCGCGTCCATTCCTTCAATTTCATAGCTGATTTTTTCGTTGACATTTTCAACCGCCGTCAAAACGCCTTTGCCCAAATATCGCGCATTATCGCCGTCGCGCAGTTCAACGGCTTCGTTTTCGCCCGTTGACGCGCCCGACGGAACTGCCGCACGTCCTTTCGTGCCGTCTTCCAAAATAACTTCCGCCTCAACCGTCGGATTTCCGCGCGAATCCAAAATTTCCCGCGCCCAAACTTCTTCAATTAAACTCATTTTATAAATTGCTCCTAAATAGATTTGTATTAAAACTTGCAGATTAAATTTAGCGTGAATTGAGTTGAAAGACAAAAAAGCAAAAGTAAAAAGTAAAAAGTAAAAAGTAAAAACCAAGAAACCATAATTTGATCTCTTTCTTGACTTTTTACTTTTTACTTTTTACTTATACGACTTTTCCATCCGAACTTTCAAAATTCGGCGTTTTTCGACCTTTTCGATTTTGAAAATATGACCATTGTAACGGACGCTTTCGCCTTCTTCTAAAACCTGTCCAGCTTCCGCCATTAAAAAACCAGCAACGGTTGTGTAGCTTTCGGAAACAGGCAGATTCAGATGCAGACGGCGATTCAAATCTCTGATGGCAACTCCGCCGTCAAGCGTAAAAATTCCGTCTGATTCTTTGTGGATTTGGTCGTTGACTTCTTCGTCGTGTTCGTCGGAAATATCGCCGACAATCTCTTCCAAAAGGTCTTCGAGAGTGATTATTCCTTCCACGCCGCCGTGTTCGTCCACGACGAAACCGAAGTGAAATTTCTCGCGTTGCATTTGCCGCAAAACGTCTTCAAGCCGTGCCGTATCAACGACATACATCGGTTTTTGAATGACCTTTTCGAGTTTGAATAATTTCGGGCGCAATAAGAAAGGCATCAAATCTTTGCTGTGAATAAAACCGACAATATCGTCCAACGAACCGCGATAAACGGGCAGACGCGAATATCCGTTTTGCCGAAAAGCCCGCGCAATATCTTCAAGCGTCGAACTTTCTGGAATACCGACGATTTCGGGGCGCGGAATCATTGCTTCTCTTACGGTTGTTTCGCTAAACTCAAAAACTTTGTTGATAAGTTTTTGCTCTTCTTCGTTGAGATGTCCGCTATCTTTTGAGATTTTTATCAGTTGGCGAATTTCTTCTTCCGTGTAAATCGAAGCGTGTTCGCTTGTCGCTTCTAGCCCGAAAAGATTGACGGTTTTTGCGCTTGCCCAATCGAGTGTATGGATAAAAGGCTTGAAAATTTTGTAAAAAATCTGCATCGGTAATGCCGTCGCCATCGCTACTCGTTCCGCCATTGCCAAACCAAAAAGTTTCGGGGCTTGTTCGCCCAAAACTATGTGCAATGTAGTTATAACGGCAAATGCAATGCCGTAAGAAATAATATGTCGCACCGATTCGGACAAATTAGCCAACCAACCGCCGAGAATCGCTTCGACAACGGGTTCGCCGAGTGCGCCGAGTCCAAGCGAAGCCAGCGTTATGCCGAGTTGTGAAGCGGAAAGATACGCACTGATATTTTCTAAAATTTCCAACAGCCGCTTTGCCGAAGTTTGACCTTCGGCGGCAAGCGTTTCGATGCGCGATTTTCTGACCGCGACAATCGCAAATTCCGCCGCCACGAAAAATCCGTTGATAAAAACTAGCACTAAAACCGAAAAGATTTTGAGCAAAATTATCGTAAGTGAATTTTCGCCCAATTCGGGCGCGAAGAATAAAGGTAAAAAACTACTAGCGGGGTCGTCCATTATCTGTTTTGCGATGTTTGATTAAAAATCAATTTTTCTCCAAGTATTAAAGTTTCCGTCAAAGCGGTTAATGGTTTTCGATTATAGCATAATTTTCTTCGTTCAAAACATCTAAAATTTCCAAAATCAAAGGCTGACACGAACCACAACCGCCGCCCGCGTTGCATATTTGCGTAACTTCTTGGACGGTTTCAAGCGAATTTTGTTTGATAACATTCTCGATTGTTTCTTCGGAAACGCCGAAACAAGTGCAGATTAACGCTTTTTCGCCGGCAAATTCTTCAACCTGAAATTGGCGAAAATCAGCAAACGCCGACTGCAAAGCCTCTAAGCATAATTCCAAACAATGTGTGCGCGACGCGGGAAATTTTTCGAGTTCAGCTTCGATTTCCGTTCTAAAATCTTCCAAGCCGTGAAGTTCGACTAATTTTTTGCCGACAACCTTTTCAGCTAAAACGTCCGCCGTCGCAATCATAAATCCGCAACCGTTTGATTTAAATTTCGCGGCAACAATTTCTTTGGTTTCAAGTGCAATCTGCAAACTCAGACGCACAAACGCACCGCAAGCAAAACTCGCACTCGTGCCAACGGCGTTTGCATCATTCACTTTCCCGACTGAGCGCGGATGCTGAAATCTTTCGTTAATGTTCGGCGGATAAAAGTTCATCAAGTCAATTGTTAATGGTAAATGGTTAGTGGTAAATGGTAAATCGAAAAACGACTATAACAAACTGCAATTTACCATTTACCATTTACCATTTACCATTTACCATTATATTTGGATGAGATTGATTTACTTTTTACTTTTTACTTTTTACTTTTGCCTTGCGTTAGCCTGCAAACCTGCCGCCGCGCCGATTTCTGTTGGCAATAAACCTGTTTCGATAAATAATATTCCGCAGACAAATATGCCGTTGCCGCCGTCGAAACCATTGGGCGAGATGCGTTGGACGACACTTGACGGCAAAGAACAAAAACTCAAAGATTTGCAGGGAAAAGTCGTCGTGTTGGATTTTTGGGCAACATTTTGTCCGCCGTGTCTTGAGGAAATTCCTCATTTGAACGGATTGCAGACAAAATACGGTGCGGAAAATCTCCAAATTGTCGGATTGAATGTCGGCGGCGACGATGACCGTCCGAAAATTGCCGAGTTTGCCGAAAAACTCAAGGTAAATTATACGTTGGCAATTCCCGAAGATGCGTTGATGCAGTTTATCTTTGCAACTCAAAATGACATTCCGCAAACCGCCGTGTTTGACCGCAACGGAAAGTTAATCGAGAAATTTGTCGGATATGATTTGACAGTCAAAAATCGTTTGGACAAAGCCGTGGAGCAAGCGATAGAAAGTAGAAAGTAAAAAGTAAAAAGGCAAAAGTAAAAAGTAGGAAATATTGATTCTTTTGAGTTTGGCATCTTCAATTCTCAGTTATTTCGACGGATTTTCGTTTTTTATTTTCAACGAGAAAGTATTTGAAATAATCATACATTGACCAGCAAGCCGTAATAACCGCAATCCATAATGCGCCACGTCCGACCAGATAACCGAAAACGCGCCAATCGTCGGTGTTGAGCGAAAGACTGAAAAGATGAGCAAACGCTGTCTGCACTTCGGCGACTTCCCAAAAGCGAAAAGTCGGCAAAACCCAACCGAAATTTGACACGGGCGGATTGCCCGTCGCGCCCGCCACGAG
Organism: Acidobacteriota bacterium; assembly: GCA_031418635.1. Taxonomy (GTDB): domain Bacteria; phylum Acidobacteriota; class Blastocatellia; order Pyrinomonadales; family Pyrinomonadaceae. The sequence continues at coordinate 6,568 of JANOXW010000497.1, read as the reverse complement.
AAGTGCGACAATCGCCACACATTGCGCCCACATTTTTATTTTTCCGACCGTTTGTGCCTGAATAATAATCCCTTCAGTTGCCGCAATCGAGCGCAAGCCTGTTATGATAAACTCTCTGCCCAGAATAATTACAACTGTCCAAGACGGCGCGAGATGTTTTTCAACCAACACAATCAACGCGGCGGAAACGAGCAATTTATCAGCAATTGGGTCAAGCAGTTTTCCGAGATTGGAAACCTGATTTCGTCGTCGGGCGAGATGTCCGTCCAAAATATCGGTCAACGATGCAACGAGAAAAATCGCAATCGCCAGCGCGTAACTGCTGATGCCGAACCACGCTTCCGCAATCGGTGTCAGCAATACGACGACGAGCAGCGGAACGATGATAATTCGCGCCAATGTTAGATAATTCGGTAGGTTCATCTCTGCCTCAAGTGTAGATTTCAAAGGCAAATCGTGTCAAATATCTCACCGAATTATTTAACGACATTGAAATATCCGATTTTTTCTAAAATATCGAAAGCAAAGCGATGAACGAAAAATCAATCTAAATCAATTTTATGAGCGTATAGAATTTGTTAAGGTTAAGTAAGTTTAGTTATTTGTAAGATTTGAAGATGGAAAATAATAATCAAGGTTTGATAGTAAAACAGTTACCGCCGAAAGTAGTTTTAGTTGATGGCGAAAACTTAAACGGCAACGGCGCGTCGGCACTTGTGGCGACAAAAACACTTCCGATTTCTAAGCAAGTTTCAAATGAAGAGTTGATTGCCGAAGAAAAACTTTTGCTGGCAAAAGAAACGGAAATCGAGAAAAATTATCAAGGCTTTCGCGGCTATTTGCGGCTTTTTCAGGTGTCGAGAGTTATTGGCAATCTCGCGCTTTATCTCTATCTCGACCAATATGAACTGCATCACGCGCAACATTTGAAGCAAGCCGAAGCGCGTCTTGAAACGGCGAAAAGATTGACTTGGTTGGCAGTTTTAGGCGAACAATTTCACAAAATCAATCTGTGGTTTTTTCATCAATTTTTGCTTTTGTTGCGCTATTTCTACATCGGCAACGAATCGAACAAAGAATTAAATCAGGAAAAACAATCCGTTTGGCTCAAAGAAAATTTGATAAATCTGGGTCCGACGTTTATCAAAATCGGGCAATCTTTGGGAACACGCGCCGACCTTTTGCCGTTGCCATTTGTCAAAGCGTTGGGCGAACTGCAAGATAATGTGCCGTCTTTTCCAAATGAGATTGCGTTTGCGCGGATTGAAAAAGAACTCGGACGCAAAATCAACGAAGTCTATGACGAATTTGATATTGAACCGATTGCCGCCGCATCTTTGGGACAAGTCTATCGCGCCAAACTCTTTACGGGCGAAGAAGTTGCGGTCAAAGTCCAACGTCCGAATCTCGCGGCGATAATCAAAGGCGACATCGAAATTTTGCGAAAAGTGGCGAAATTTGCCGAACGCTTTCCGTCTTTGAACGAAAACGCGGACTGGGCAGGAATGTTGCGCGAATTTGACGAAACGGTTCACGAAGAAATGGATTATGCTTCGGAAGGCAAAAATGCCGAACGCTTTCACGAGAGTTTCAAAGATTGGTCAAATGTCCACGTTCCAAAGATTTATTGGAACGCAACCACCGAAAAAGTTCTGACAATGGAATTTATTCACGGCACAAAAGTTACTGCATTAGAAGAACTTCGCGCAAGAAGCGTTTCGCCTGAAAAAGTCAATCGTCTGTTGATTCGCACTTATTTGAAACAACTTCTCGAAGACGGGTTTTTCCACGCCGACCCGCATCCGGGCAATCTTTTGGTAATGCCCGATGGACGTTTAGCGTTTTTCGATTTTGGAATGGTTGGCAGAATCACGCCGCAATTACAGTCAAAGATGATTGACGCATTTTTCCACGTCGTCGCCAAAGACCCGGCAGGAATCGCGCAAGATTTGATTGATTTGGATTTTATGAAGCCCGGCTCAAATCCCGACATTGTGCGTCCCGTCGTCGAAAAAATGTTCGAGTTTCATCTGAATTTGAAACTCAAAGATGTCAATTTCAAAGAATTAACTTACGATTTAGCAGACGTAATGTATGATTATCCGTTTCGTCTGCCGTCGAATTTTACATACATTATGCGGGCTTTGATGACGCTTGAAGGCATCGGCATTATCACCGACCCGGAATTTAATTTCTTTGAAACGGCAAAACCTTATGCCAAAGAATTTATGTTCAAACGCGAAGGCAAAGATTTGCGAAAAATGCTGACCGACAAACTTTTAGGACGCGACGCAGACGGCAAACTCGATTTGGATAGAACTTGGAAACTCGCAAAAATGGCGTTCAAGACGGTTTTCAAGACGGGAAAATAAGTTTATAATCCGTAATATGAGTGTTAACATTGAAACAACGAGAACAAAAGACAAATTATTGATTTCTGTTCCAACGAAGGATTTGAAAGCGGAGGAAATTGACGATTTTCTTTCGTTGTTCAAAACTGAATTTGCTGTGCGAAAAAGTGAAATGACCGAAACGCAAGCCGAAGAAATTTCCGAAGAAATAAAATCTGCTTGGTGGAAGAAAAATAAATCGCGCATTAAGAAAATGCTTTCGGAAAATTGATTATGAAACGATTCTTTTTAACTTTTGTTTTGATTCAAGTTTTAATAACGCTTTGTTTTTCGCAAGCCAAAATGACGAACAAAACCAAAATCGCGCACATCAAGAAAGATTTCTCTATCAACGAATTGGACAATAAATCTTGGGAAAAAGCCAAAGAAGTTTCGATTGAGAAATATTGGTCGGGTGAAAATGCGCCGAAGGGAAGGCAGTTTAAGGCAAAATTTTTATGGTCTAAAGTTTCGCTTTATGTCCGTTTTGAAGCGAATCAAGCCGAACCGATTGTGATGAGCGAAACGCCGAATGTTCAAACGAAAACGAAAGGTTTGTGGGACAGAGATGTTTGCGAGATTTTTCTTGCGCCGAACAAAGCGGAGTTTCGCAAGTATTTCGAGTTTGAAATCGCGCCGAATGGTGAATGGATTGATTTGGGAATTCACCAATTACCCGAAAGGCGCGAAACGGATTGGGAATATAAGTCGGGAATGAAATCTGCTACGCGCATCGAAAAAGATAAAGTTGTGATGGCGATAAAGATTGAATGGAAAGCGTTTGGCAAAACACCGAAAGTAGGAGATATTTGGCTTGGAAATATCTTGCGGGCGATGGGTAGCGAACCGAATCGCAGTTATTTAGCGTGGTCGCCAACTGAAACAAAGATGCCAAATTTTCACGTTCCTGAAAAGTTTGGCGAGTTTGAATTTGTTAAATAATTGTGCAATTTACGGGCTTAACAATTTTCGGTTTGGTTGGGATGGAGATTTTTTCTTATGCCTTCCATCGCTTTGTTTTTCACGGTGTTTTTTGGAAAATTCACGAAACACATCACGTTTCACGAAAAAGCGTGTTTGAACTTAACGACATTTTCTCGATAGTTTTCGCGCTTGTTTCGATTTTTTTGATGGTTTTTGCCGAACAACCTCTGTTTAATTCAATTTCTTTTCCGATTGGTTTGGGCGTTGCGATTTACGGCTTAATATATTTCATCGTTCACGACTTTTTTACACATCGCCGGTTTTTAGCGTTCAAATCGAACAGCAAAATCTTGCTGACAATTCGCGCCGCGCACCAACGTCATCATCAAACGACGGAAAAAAGCGGGGTTGAGCCGTTTGGGTTATTTTTCTTTAATTACGAGGATTTTACATCGCTAATCCGCCGTCGGGTTGAATGACTTGTCCGGTGATATAACGCGCTGCGTGGGACAGCATAAAGCAAGCGATTTCAGCAACTTCCTGCACATTTCCAAGCCTTCTAAGTGGAATCATTTCCAAAATTTTAGCGCGATGTTCGGCATTCATTTCACCTGCCATATCGGTTTCGATTAAACCGAGAGCAAGCGCGTTGACCGTGATTTTTCTACTCGCAACTTCTTTTGCCAAAGCCTTTGTCAAGCCAATCATTCCCGCCTTAGATGCCGAATAATTTGACTGTCCGAGCATTCCGACCACACCGCTAATTGATGAAATATTCAAAATCGAACCGCCGTTTTCGTTTCTCATCATCGGACGCAAAACGGCTTTTGAAAAATTCCACGCGCCTTTCAGATTCGTGTCAATAACCGCGTCCCAATCATCTTCCTTCATCCGCAAAATCAGCGTGTCGCGTGTAATTCCCGCGTTGTTGACTAAAAAATCAACCGTGCCAAATTCTTCTTTCACCTTTTTAACAAATTCGGCAGATGCTTCCGTGTTCGCCACATCACACGCTTCGGCAAATGCTGTTCCATTCAAACTTTCGATTTCCGCTTTTAACTTTTCGGCTTCGTCCACACTTTTCGCATAATTAAAAGCGACATTCACGCCGCGTTTTGCCAATTCTAATGCAATCGCTTTACCAATGCCGCGAGTCGCGCCCGTAACGATTGCCGATTTTCCTGCAAATTGTTGTTCACTCATAATTTTTAGAAATAATTAACCACGAAGCTACACGAAGTTTTCACGGAGGATTTTTGGCGGACGCATCACCGTTTTTCTTGGAATGACAAGATTGATACAGATAAATTTTCGTGTTTCCTTCGTGTACCTTCGTGGTTAATCTCTTATTTCCGACAATGTCTATTAATTCCAAGCGATTTGGCTTTTGAGCCGCAAAATTGATTTTTCTTTGCCAAGCGTTTCAAAAACCGCGAGCATCGAAGGTCCGACGGCTAAACCTGTCAAAAGAGTTCTCGCGCCGTTCATTATCACGCCGAATTTTGTGCCTTTTGCTTCGACGAATTCTTTGATAACGGCTTCGATATTGTCGTGCGTGAAATTTTCGACGCTTTCCAAGTGATTGGCTAATTCGGGAAGCCAAGTTTGCAAATCGGGAAACTTTTTCAGATTTTTCTCAATCGCTTTTTCGTCAAAATCGTAATCTTCAGAAAAATATGCGCGACCTTGTTCGGAAAAATCTTTTAACGTAAAAAATCTTTCGCGGATTAAATTTATCGTCTGTTCACACCATTCTTTGTCATCGTCTTCGTATTCGTCGCGCCAGAGTTTGGCAGATTTTAGTTCGTTTTTGACCAGCGGAAGCAAATCGTCAAACGGCATTGTGCGGATGTATTCGGCGTTCATCCACAAGGCTTTGTCGTCCGTCCAATGTCTTTCGTAGGTTTCATTGAAATTGAAAACGGCGTTACTGCGATGAATATGGTCAAGCGAAAATTTTTCGATGAGTTCCACCAAACTATAAATTTCGCGTTCTTCGCCCGCCGACCAACCTAACAGCGCGAGAAAATTGCGAAACGCGGCGGCGACAAAACCTTTGTCGCGGTAAGTCGTCATCGAAACAACTGCGCCGTGTTTGCGTTTTGAAAGTTTGCCTTTGTTGGGCGCGAGAATCAACGGAAGATGCGCGAAACGCGGTGGAGTTTTTCCTAATGCTTCATAAATCAAAACCTGTTTGTGCGTGTTCGTCAAATGATCTTGACCGCGAATCACGTCGGTAATTTCCATCTCTATGTCGTCGCAAACAACCGCGAGATTATAAAGCGGATGACCGTCGGAACGAAGCAAAACAAGGTCTTCAATTTCGCTATAATCGCGTTCTTGCAAACCATAGACCGCATCTTCAAAACTCGTCTTGCCTGTTTCGGCAACTTTCAAACGAATCGCAAAAGGTTCGCCCGAATTTGCTTTCGCGTCCGATTCTTCCTGTTCCAAATCACGAAACGGATTATCGCGCATTGATTTTTCGCCTTGATTTTCGCGGGCGCGACTCGCAATTGTTTCTTTAATATTTTTGTCGGAAGTTTCGGCTTTCGGCGTGAAATCACGATACGCCTTGCCTTCGTTTAATAATTTAAGCGCGATTTGACGATGCTTTTCGGCGTTGTTGCTTTGAAAAATAATTTCTTCGTCGTAATCTAAACCGAGCCATTTTAAGCCTTCGATAATCGAGCGCGTTGATTCTTCGGTTGAACGCTCCATGTCGGTGTCTTCAATTCGCAGAAGAAACTTTCCGCCGACATTCCGCGCATAAAGATAATTAAAAAGCGCAGTTCGCGCCGAACCGATATGTAAATAACCCGTTGGGCTTGGGGCAAATCTAACTCTTGTTGTCATATATTTCTTTTTAATTCGCTTATTTGGCGCGAAACATCTTCGAGTTTTTTCAAAACTTCGGTGCGGAAATTTTCCTCAGATGTCGGCGTATTGCCTTCGACGAGAAAACTTCCATTTGGGTCAATCACACATTTTTCGATGTCTTCGGCACTATCTAAACCTTGTTTGTGGGCGATTGTGTCTAAATCTTCTTTCGTCAGTAACTCTTTTTTGACGGCATCTTTGTTTATTTTACTGTTTTCAATCAAAGTGCGCGGTTTGCCTTCGATAAAAGATTCAAACCATTTACTGCGATATTTAAACCACGCCATCGTGTAATTGATGCCGAGCAACGCGATTGCGCCGACAATGCCGCCTGATACAGAATTGTCTTCGCCGATAATCGCGTTCTGCACCGT
>JANOXW010000496.1:0-1698 GCA_031418635.1 Acidobacteriota bacterium | reverse complement strand
TCAACTGCCGCTAGTTTGGTGAGCAATAAGGTTTATCAAATCAGATTTAGTCTGCTCTAACAGCTATGTTTATTGCTCAACTGCACGCCGAACGATTTATTTCAATGGCAACCGGACGAACATCAGAAAGTTACGGAAAACGTCGCGCTGAAAGTCTTAATCAGGGACAATTCGGCGTTGGTAATCTCGCAAATCGTCAAAGATATGCCGATTGAAAAGTTGGAACGAGTCAAAGAGTTGTTGAAGCAGTTAAAAGATGAAGAATAAACACATAAATAAGTTTTGCGCCTATGCTGCTGTTAGAGGCACAGCCTCTAAATTCTTTTTAATTGCTACGGTGAGATAGAAATTTACTGCACATCAGACGGCATAACCGTAAAAATCAAAGTGAATGGATAATGGTTGATTCCGCTACAAAAATAGTTGAAGAAAACGAAATTGCCGAACGAATCGTCGTGCGCGGTTTGGTGCAGGGCGTTGGTTTTCGTCCGAATGTTTGGCGCATTGCAAAGGAGTTTAATATTCGCGGTTCGGTCATAAATAACGGCAATGGCGTTGAAATTATTGCTCAAGCCGATAAAACAAATCTCGAAAAATTCATTTCTGCGCTTCAACAAGAAATCCCGCCGCTTTCACGAATTGATGAAATAAATCGAACAGAAATCGCATTGCTTTCAAATATACTCGATTTTCAAATTGAAGAAAGTAAAACAACCGAAATTCATACAGGCGTTGTGCCTGATGCGGTTGTTTGTGAAGATTGCAAAGCCGAAACGCTTGACCCGTTTGCACGGCGGTTTCGTTATCCGTTCACGAATTGCACGAATTGCGGACCGCGACTTTCGATTATCAAAAACATTCCTTACGACCGTGAAAATACGACAATGCAAGCGTTTGAAATGTGCGCTGATTGTCGTGCCGAATACGAAAATCCGGCGGACAGACGTTTTCACGCACAACCGATTGCTTGTTACAAATGCGGTCCGAAAGTTTGGATTGAACGTGCAGATTCCAAGCCGATTGCCGTTGAAAGTTTTACGATGTTGGATGAAACGGACGCAGTTTGCACGTTGATTCAGAGCGGTCATATTGTTGCGATAAAAGGTCTTGGCGGTTTTCAACTAGCTTGCGATGCAACCAATGAAGAAACCGTTTCGCGCCTCAGAAAATTAAAAAATCGTGAAATGAAACCGTTTGCGCTGATGGTCAGAAATTTGCAAACGGCGCGTGAATATTGCGAAATCAGCGATGAAGAAGCCGAAATTCTACGAAGTCCACCCGCGCCGATTGTTATTCTAAAACAAGTCCAAAGTCCAAAGTCCAAAGTCCAAAGTCCAATTGCCGAAAGCGTTGCTCCGAATATAAAAACTCTCGGCGTGATGTTGCCGAATACGCCGCTTCATCTTTTGATTGTGCGGCGAATGACGCGCCCGATGATTTTGACTTCGGGCAATCTTTCGGACGAACCGCAAGAAATTGATGACGCAAAAGCAGTCGAAAAACTCGGACAAATCGCCGAATATTTCGTGATGCACAATCGCCCGATTGCTCAACGAATTGACGATTCAGTGGTTAAAATTATGGCGGATGAGCCGCGAATTTTTCGACGTGCGCGAGGCTTTGCACCCGCGACCTTAGTTTTGCCGGAAGGTTTTGAAAATGCGCCGCCGATTTTGGCTTTTGGTGGTGAATTGAAAA
>JANOXW010000495.1:0-3118 GCA_031418635.1 Acidobacteriota bacterium | reverse complement strand
CCGTGTCGCGGGTGTCGTGGCGATAAAGAAAAAAAAGCCGCTTGCCGCGCTTTGTTTCGACCAGACGCACCAACAATTTTTGCAAATGCGCGTCATTTCCGCGATAATTGCCCAAAGTCATTTTGACGAAATTTTCTTCGTGCAGACTTTTGGCAAATTCACTAATAAATTTTTCGATATTTTCGACAGACATAAAAAACAATTGAACGATATGAATAACTTATTTCATTTAGCATTTCCCGTCAAAGATTTGGAAGAATCCCGCCGATTTTACGGTGAGATTTTAGGTTGCGAAGAAGGCAGAAGTTCGTCCGCGTGGATAGATTTTGACCTTTTCGGGCATCAAATCGTCGCGCATCTCGCGCCCGAAGCGATTGGCGTGCGGCACAAAAACGAAGTTGATGCCGATCACGTTCCCGTGCCGCATTTTGGCATCGTTTTACCAATGGACGAATTTCGCGCATTTGCTGAAAAATTAAATTCAAAAGGAATCAAATTTATTATCGAACCGAAAATCCGTTTTGCAGGCGAAGTCGGCGAACAAGCGACGATGTTTTTTCTCGATCCTTCAGGAAATGCACTGGAATTCAAGGCATTTGCCGATTTTTCACAGGTTTTTGCAAAATGAATTTAGTATTTTATCAGGTTTAGGGTGCATTTTTAACCCAAAATAATAATTTCAGTTAATCTTCACGCCGGCGCGTTGTGCTTCGTCTTCCAAGATGCGCCATTGGGCAAGCAGTCCGGCGCGTTGTTGTTCGAGAAAACGCATTTGCGAAACGACATCATTACGCTCATAAAAATTGTTTCCAATAATTGTCGGCGCAACATAATAACGTCTGTTATAAATCGGCGGTCTTCGGTTATTTCGATAAGGATATTGGTTGATTAAAATCTGGTTATTTGCCAGATTCGGTAAGGGCTGAATGTAATAAGGATCAATCGTTTGAAGGTTTCGGTAAGAGTAAGGCGCGTAGCTGTATGAGTAAATATAATTTTGGTTGGGCAATCTATTTGCCTCACCGCGCAAATAGGCGATTTGAGCATCAATTGAAGAGATTTGTGTTAGCAAAGCGTTAGCTTGCGATTGATAAAAACTCTCGTTTCGCGCATTTTCCGCTTCGATTCGACGCGAGAGTTCGGCAAGTTCGCGCTTGCTCTGTTGGCTTTGCCGTTCTAATTCTTCAGGCGATGGAAAACCGAGTTTCTCATAATTTTCGCGGTAATCTTTTTCGGCTTTGAGCCGCTTTTGCTTAAATTTTTCCAAATCTCCATTGGTAACGGTTTTGGTTTGGGCAAACACAAAATTTGTCGCCACGAAAATCAAAGCCGAGATTAATAAATATTTCATACCCTTTGCACCTTTCAAATTTCCCCGATTATATCACAAAACTTAGATGCAAAAATACGGAAATAATTAACAGGGATAAAGGAGATGCACGGGGATTTTTATTTCATTCAATTCTTTTTAGCCCTGTGCATCTTCTTCATCCCTGTTAAAATAATTTCCTAAAAACCGAAACTCAAACCGATGCGCCCGTTTCTGCCGACGGTGCGAAAACCGTTTTCGTAATAGTCGTAATCAAAAAGATTTTCGATTGTGCCGAAAACGCGCAGATTCATCCTTTCGCTCTTTAACGGAAATATATAACCTGCGGTCAAATCCCCGCGCCGATTGCCGCGAAAACGATAAATGAAGGTTCTAAAAGTCGTATTACTGAAAATCGGCGCAAGATAATCGCCGGTGGCGAGAAAATCGAAATTTACCCAAGCGCGTTTGAATCTCTGTGTCGCAACAAATGTGAATTGATGGTCGGGAACGCCGAGAGTTTGCAAAATGCGACTGCCCGAAACTTGCGGTGTGCGTTGGTCGCTGTTGGTAAAAGTGTAAGACGCGAAAATGTCGGTTGAATCTGATGCGCTGACCGTTGTGCTAAATTCCGCGCCGCGTGAAAGTCCGCCTTTGGTGCTGAAATAACCGCCAAAAGGTCGCGTTGTCGTGCCGATATTTGGGACGACGTTGCCGAAACCGATGATGTCAATTAACCGCGTATAAAAATACGTCGCGGAAAGTTTAGCGCGATTTCTAAATATATTTTGCTCGATTCCGCCGTCAAATGCGATTGTGCGTTCCGGCTTCAAATTCGGATCACCGAGTGCGATAAATTCTTGGCTGAACGAACTATAAAAAGTGCCGAAGCGTTCAAACAAAGACGGCACACGATAGCCGTTGCCGACGTGAGCGCGGATTTTTGTTCCTGATTTCTCGAAGAAATATGAAACCGCGCCGTCAAAAGTGTAAGCCGTCGGCGGATTTTCGAGCGTCAGATTGCTATACGGCGGATTGGTTGCGCTGAAGGTTGGATTTTTCAGACTGAAAAATTGAGCGCGAAAACCACCTGCAAATTGTAGCCAATTGTTGAAAAAACTCACCAAATCCTGCACATAAAAAGTATTGCTTGATTGACTTGCGCGAGTCGTAAAATTGCCGAAACCGTCGCTTGTCAAACCGTCGTTGCCGAATCTTTCCGTTTCAAATTCGTAACCTGCCGTAATCAGATTTTGCTTGTTCGGTGTCCAATTAAAATGCGTGTTGACGGTGTGAATTTGTCCGTCAAAAACACTCGTTTCTTCGCCGCCGAAAGGCTGAAAGCCGATGCCCAAAACGCCGTTGATGTTTGTGCGTTCTGTCCGCAAACCTTGATAACTCGCTTGAAAAACGAGTTGGCTGTTGATAACTTGGGTCAGCGCAACTTGTCCTGTGAAAAATTGCGATTTTTGGAAATTATCCGCGTCATTCGCATCGGGAATAAAATTCGCGTTGCCGAAATTTGTAATCGCTTCGCCCCTTTCGTAGCGTCTTAACAAATCACGCGAAAGCGGCACGGCATTGATAATCGTCGCACTTGAAGCGGGCAAATTTCCGATTGTGTCCGGGCTTGAATTAAGCCGAACAAACGCATCCGACACAAAAAACCTCGCCGAAATATTCGTTTTTTCAAACGGATTGTATTCGATGCGCGATTGAAATCAGGTTTGTCGTAAACCTTGGCCGTATAGGTCAATTCTTTTTCCTTGAAAAAATCATCCACATTGGCCTGCGTCGTCGTGCCTGAAA